>CATLUC010000020.1:15444-19629 GCA_950059165.1 uncultured Clostridium sp. | reverse complement strand
CTTGTTACATTTAATTCTGTCAAATTTGTACAACTATTAAACATTGAGGCCATATTTGTTACTTTACTTGTATCAAAACTTGTTACATTTAATTCTGTCAAATTTGTACAACTCTTAAACATTGAGGCCATATTTGTTACTTTACTTGTATCAAAACTTGATACATCCAATGCTGTTAAACTACTACAATTATAAAACATTGTTGCCATATTCGTTACATTAGTTGTATCAAAATTAGATACATTTATTTGTGTTAGTTTTGAACAATTAGCAAACATAGATCTCATTGTTGTTACATTGCTAGTATCAAAACTTGATACATCTAATTGAGTTAATCCACTACAACCATTAAACATTACTTCCATATTTGTAACTTTTTTAGTGTTAAACATTGTTAGATCTAAATTAGATAAACTACTACAATTTAAAAACATCCAACCCATGTTTTCTACATTTCTTGTATCAAATCCTTTTGTATTAATTTCTTTTAAATTTCTGCAATTTAAAAATAATCCATACATATCAGTTACATTTATTGTTTTTACTTTTTCCATATTCACAGTTTCTAATAATGTTAAATCACTAAAATAATATGCTAGATATTCTGGTGCTACTTCATCTACAAATTCTACTGCTATAATTTGATCTCTGTCAGTAAACCATGGTGTGTTAGGGGCTTCTACCCCATCAGTATTATCACGTGTAAATGTTTTTCCTTGCACATTCTCATATACTTTTCCACCACCAGCTTTTGCATTAGCTTCTGTTGTATAAAATTTTAACGTATTCCCTTCTAATGATGCCCATATTCCTGTTGGTTCAACTATTGGTTCTTCAGGCTCAATTGGCTGTTGCTCATCTTCTGTTCCTTTATATTCCACATTATCTTCTGTTACCCAATATACCCAACCCTCAACAGTTATTACCTGTATTGTTATTTTGGGTGTATTCTCCAAAAATTTAATTTCTTTAGCCTCATTAAACATATCGTCATCTTCTATTTCTTTTTTGTATTGATTCATATATGTTTGATTATCCCAATTTTTTGTTGTCCTATCTGGTTGTAATCCCAAACCAATTACTCGCAACTCCTCTAAATATTCTGCTTTTTTCATTTCTTCTTTTGCTTTATTTGCCTTGTTTAAAATTCCATTTTGCCCTGTTAATACGTTAATACTTATTCCTGCTAGAATTAATAAAACTATTATTGTAATTACTAATGCAATTAATGTAATTCCCTTTATATTTTTCTCAACCATATTTTCGCTCCTATCTTTTCATTAGTTTTTCTATATTTAGCCATTAGCTATTTTTTATTTCTAATGGTATCATATATTATGTGTCGTTTAATGTCAAGCACTGTTCTTTTTTTATTTTATTTTATTTTTAAATTTCATTTATGTAAATATATTGTATCTGCATTTATAATAATATTATTACCTAACTCCTCAACAATATGCTTTCTATCTTTGATTTTTCCTATATCAGAACAAAAAGAGTATGATTAAAATTTTTTACCTTTTAGATTGCTTTACATGCCTCGTCTTTGTTCTCCTGCAAAAATTGCAAAGCAATTTTCTGTGGAATGCTTTATATTATAGGAAGTTCAGAGAACTTTCCTATAATATAAAAAAGGCTTAAAAATCCTTGAAAATAGATATATCTTATTGTATAATAATTATAATTTATAGATTAAAAAATAATTGTAAATTTCACATTAGGAGGAATAAATTAAAAATGAAAAACTTTTTTATTATATTAGCCATGAAAATTCTTCATTTAGGTCTAAAATTAGCAGGCAAAAATGGTGGTAATTTTCTTGGAAAAATAGCCTATGACTGGAATCCTAAAATATTTAGATACTTCAAAATAGATTGTCCTATTATTGCAGTAACAGCAACAAATGGAAAAACCATGACAAACAACATCATTGGTTATATTCTAAAAACTGATGAAAAGAAAATAATTAGCAATACAGAGGGCAACAACATGGAAACTGGAATTTTATCAACTATTTTAAAACACTGTACTCTAACAGGAAAAGTAAAAGCAGATTATTTAGTTTTTGAGGTTGATGAGGGTTATGTTCCTGTTATCTTTAAAGATTTAAAGTTAGATACTCTAGTAATTCTTGACTTTTTTCGTGACCAATTAGATAGAAATGGTGAAGTAGAAGCTTTAATTTTAAAAATAAATGACTTTTTAAAAACATATACTGGAAATTTAGTTTTAAATAATGATGACCCTAATGTTGCAAGGCTTCGGACAAGCAAACATGGAAAATCACAACACCTATTACTTCAGTGTTGAAAAATACTCTCATGCAACAAATGATATGAAAGAAGCAGGTGAAGGAAAATTTTGTCCATTTTGCCATACCCGTATTGAATATGAATATTATCAATATTCTCATATTGGAAAATTCAAATGTCCAAATTGTAGCTATGGAGATAATGAAATTTATAAATTAGCCACAAACGTAGACTTAAAAAATCGTTCTTTTTTAGTAGATGGCATTACATACAAAACAAAATTTAATAGTATTTATAATATTTACAATTTTGTAGCATCAATTGCATGCTGTTCTATATATTCTATTAACACTACTATTATGCAAAAAGCATTATCTGAATTTGTTTTAAACAATGGAAGATTAGAAGAACTAAAAATAAAAGGAATTCCAACAATTATAAATCTTGCTAAAAATCCAACTGGAAGTAATGTCAGCCTAAGAATTTTAAATGAAGATGATGAAGAAAAAGAATTGTTATTTGTTTTAAATGACAATTTGGCAGATGGACATGATGTATCTTGGATTTGGGACATTAACTTTGACAATTTAAATAATGTTGCAAGAATTATCACATCTGGAACTCGTGCTTATGACATTGCAATTAGGATAAAAACTGCTGGTTTTCCTATTGACAAAATCGAGCCATATACTAATTTACAAGAAGCAGTAAATGCACTTTACAAAACCGATACAAAAAAATATGTCATTGCCAACTACACTGCCTTACAGCCAACAAGAACTGAAATTATGAGACAGTAGGGACAGGTCTCATTTGTTTCATACTTTTTGTCGTTTTTTGTAATTTTATAATTCAGTTTTATTTTAAATTATGAGACATATAGACCTGTCCCTACTGTCTCACAAAGGAGTTAATTATGAAAGAATTAAAAATACTATACCTTTATCCAGATATTTTAGAATTATATGGAGATTATGGAAATATCCAAATCTTACGCTATCGTTTAGAGCAACGTGGATTTAAAGCAATTATTGAGCCATACTCTATTGGAGATACTCCCCCTGATTTTAATGATTATGACTTAGTTTTCTCTGGTGGTGGAGCTGACCAAGAACAAGGAATTTTAGCCAAAGACCTAATTCAATATAAAAATTCTATTCAAGAAGCAATCAATAATGGTGTTTTTTTCTTACTTATTTGTGGAAGTTATCAACTTTTTGGCAAATATTATAAAGATGTAGATAGCAATATCATTCCAGGTTTGGAAATTTTTGATTATTACACTGAAGCTATTAATGACAGAAAAAAAAGATGTATTGGAAATATTGTAATAGAAACTGAATTAAATGATAAAAAAGTAAAAATTATTGGTTTTGAAAACCATGGTGGCCAAACATATAATATATCAACACCATTTGGCAAAGTATTATCTGGAAATGGCAATCAATTTGGATCTTCCAATGAAGGTTTCTTCCAAAAAAATGTTATTGCAACATATTTGCATGGTCCTTTACTATCTAAAAATCCTCAACTTAGTGACTATATAATAAAATATTGCTTAGACAAAAAATATAATGAAGACATTGTCCTAGAACCATTAGATGATGAATTTGAAAATAAAGCAAGAGAACAATTAGCATAATTTTATCTTTCTTATTTGATTTTCAGGTACTTTTTATGGAACAAAAAGAGCATACTTAAAATTTTTTGACCTTTTAGATAACTTTACATACTCCGTCTTTGTTCACCTGCCAAATTTGTTTTAGCAAATTTGTGTAGAATATATTTTTGTTGTATAGGTAAAATCTTCGATTTTTCCTATACAACAAAAATAGGATTTGGGGGCCGTCCCCAAATCCTACCAAATCCTACAAATGCATAACTCTTTGTTTTATTTCTTTTGTTTTTCCAACGTTCCAAAAGTTTTCTCCCA
>CATLUC010000020.1:4648-15434 GCA_950059165.1 uncultured Clostridium sp. | reverse complement strand
GGGCATTCCCATTCATTGTCTTTGTTTATAGTTATTTCCCCATCAAATTCACAGTTATGACAAAAGTCTGATTTTGTATTAAATTCTGCATACAAAATATTGTTATAAATAAATTTAACAACTGTTTCTAATGCTTCTATGTTTTTATTCATGTTTGGTATTTCAATATAAGAAATTGCTCCACCTGATGATATTTCTTGAAATTCGCTCTCAAATGATAATTTGTCAAAAGCGTCTATTTTTTCTCTTACATCTACATGATATGAATTTGTATAATATCCCTTATCTGTTATATCTTTTATTGTTCCGAATTTTTCTTTATCAATTTTTGCAAATTTATAACATAAGCTTTCTGCTGGTGTTCCATATAATGCAAAACCAATATTTGTTTCTTTTTTCCATTTGTCAACTGCTTCTCTTAAATGTTTCATAACTTTTATTGCAAATTCATGCCCTTTTTCAGTTGTATGTGATTCTCCTGTCATTAACTTTGTGACTTCATATAATCCAATATATCCTAAAGAAATAGTAGAATATCCACCATATAATAAATTGTCTATTGTTTCGTCTTTTTTTAAACGTGCCACAGCACCATATTGCCAATGGATTGGGCTAATATCTGACTTTGTTCCTAATAATGCATAATGTCTGCACATTAGTGCTTCTTTGCATAATTCTAGCCTTTCACAAAACTCTTTCCAAAATACTTCTTCATCACCATTTGCAACAATTCCAATTTGTGGCAAATTTATGCTTACAACACCTTGATTAAATCTTCCCTCAAATTTATAATTGCCTTTTTCATCTTTCCATGGAGATAAAAAGCTTCTACATCCCATTGGACTAAATATATTTTCTTGATAATTTTCACGCATTTTTTTTGCAGAAATATAATCTGGATACATTCTTTTTGAAGAACATTTTACTGCTAATTTTGTTAAGTAGTCATATTTTCCACCTGTTAAGTTATTGCATTCATCTAAAACATAAACTAGTTTTGGGAAAGCTGGAGTTACAAATACCCCTTTATCATTTTTTATTCCTTCTAACCTTTGTTGTAGTACTTCTTCAATAATCATTGCATTTTCTTTTATGTATGGGTCATTTTCTTCTAAATGCATAAACAGAGTTACAAAAGGTGTTTGCCCATTAGTTGTCATTAATGTATTAATTTGATACTGAATTGCTTGTACCCCTGCTTTTAATTCTATTTTTAGCCTATCTTGTACAATTTCCTCTATTTGTTCTTCTTTTATCTTCATATGGTACTTTTCTTGCATTTCTTTTTTGTATTTATCATAGCTTTTTCTTAAATATTTCCCTAAATGAATTAAATCTATTGATTGACCTCCATATTGATTACTTGCTACTGTTGCAATAATTTGAGTTGTTACTATACATGCCACTTGAAAACTTTTTGGACTTTCTATTAACTTTCCATTCATTACCGTTCCATTGTCTAACATATCAGCAATATTAACCAAACAACAATTAAAAATAGGTTGCACAAAATAATCTGCATCATGGAAATGCAAAACACCCTCTTCATCTGCTTTCACAATTTTCTCTGGTAATAATAACCTTTTGGTTAAATCCCTTGAAACTTCACCTGCAATATAATCTCTTTGGGTAGAGGCAAGTATTGTATTTTTGTTAGAATTTTCTTCTGATAATTCTTTGTTTTCGTTACGAATAAGCCCTAAAATTGATTCATCTGTCGTATTTTGTTTTCTAACTAACGCTCTTGTATATCTATACACAATATATTTTTTTGATAACTCATATTTTCCAATTTTCTTCTATAATATCTTGTATATCTTCTACAAGCATTCTCTTTTTGCCAAATTCCTCAATATATTCAATAATTTTATCAATGTCTTCTATTGTAGCCCTTTCAGCTTTTCTCACTTCTTGATTTGCCTTTTCAATAGCTATTTTTATCTTTTCCCTGTCATAATCAACAGCTCGTCCATTCCTTTTTATAATTTTCATTACTTTTTCCTTTCAAAGGTATATTTTAATACAATTCATAGATATGAGATGTTATAACAAAATTTATTATATTTTTATAAAATAACAATTGTAATTGTATTATATATTAAATATATCTGTTGTCTGTTGCATTTGCAACTTATTTTTGTTATAATACCATATGAAAGGATTGTAAAATGGATATTAACTTTGATATTAATGAATTTATACAAAAGTTTGAAAATTCTTGCCATAAAGTGCAGAAAAAAACCTTTTCTAAAAATGAAGTTATAACAAGTTACATAAAAAAAAGAAATCAATTTTGTATTTTAATAGATGGTAACGCAGATTTGGTTCGCTATGACTTAAATGGTAATAGAACTATTGTTGAGCATTTTTCTAAAAATGATGTTTTTGGCGAGGTTTTTTATACTATTACTACCAACAATGAATTACTTGTTGAAGCACGTGAAAAATGCATTGTGCTTTTTTATGGTTATAATGATATTAGACATAAATGTAGGAATAATTGTAAGTTCCACCAAGATTTAGCAGAAGATTTGCCAGAATTAATTTTAAGTAAAGTTACAGATTTGAATATGAGAATTGAATTGCTTACAAAAAGGTCTATTCGTGATAAATTGATTGGCTATTTTACTATGCTTTCTACTAGAAGTTTAAACAAGACTTTTTCTTTGCCTTTTTCTTTAACTGATTTAGCTGATTACCTAAGTATTGATAGAAGTGCTATGATGCGTGAATTGAAGCTTTTGAAAGATGATGGTTTTATAGAGAAAAATGGGAATAAAATTACTTTGCTTTATAAATAATTTTACTTTTTATTATATTTTTTGCTTTTTTCTTCTAAAAGTCTAAAATTACAACATCTTTTAGATACATTAGATGTAGGATTTTTAATTTTTTCATTATATAATTTAAGTGCGTTTTTCTTTATTTTTTCTATTTTATCATTAACTAATTTCAATTCAACACTTAAAAATGATATATATAATATTTTTTCCTTATGGCTAGCAAAGCTTCTATATTTTTCTATTTCTTTATATTTTAATTCTTTAACATTATTATTTGATATTGGAATCATATTATTAAGATTTAATACACTAATTATTTTATCATTTGCCTTTATTTTTATAAAATCCATTCCTTCATTTATTTTGTCATGTTTTTCTTTTGCTGAAGATATTGGTACATAATAGTTAAATTCATTTATAGTTATCACTATTCCTATATAAGGCTTTAGTTTTGTATTATAATCTATATTTTCTACTTTTTCGTCAAATTGTCTTAAATAGTTTACATACTCATTATCTGCTATATACCATTTTAATTTGTTTTCCTTCATTTTTCACATCCTTTAAAAAATTTTGGTGGCAAAGTTTCCTTTTGCCACCTCTTTTATATCCATTTTTTACTGGAATGGTAAAACCTCTTTATATGCCTATTTTTAACTGGAATAGTAAAACCACTTTATATACCCATTTTTTACTGGAATGGTAAAACCTCTTTTATAATAACATAAGTTATTATATATCTATTATATACATTATACGTCATTTTAAATCTATTTGTCAATACTTTTTGCAATTTCTTCTGCTTCCATTTTTACTTTTACTTCTTCTCCTGTTTCCATATTTTTTACATTTACACAATTGTTTTCAATTTCATCTTCTCCAATTACTACAACATAAGGGATTTTCAATTTATCTGCATACTTAAATTTAGCCTTTAGCTTTTTATTGTTCAAGTATATTTCAGTTTTAATTCCAATTTTTCTTAAATTTGTTGCCAAAGTAATTGGTTGTTCTAAGTTTTCTAGCATTGGTATAATTAGCACTTGGGCTACTGATTTTTGTTTAGCATTTATTAAATTTAGTTCATTTAGTTTATAAAATAATCTAGTTAATCCAATTGAAATTCCAACACCTGGCAACTTTTTGTCTGTATAATATTCAGCCAAGTTTTCATATCTACCACCAGAACATACACTTCCGAACCTCTCTAAAATCATTTAAAAATGTTTCGTAAACTGTTCCTGTATAATAATCTAAACCTCTTGCAATTGTTAAATCTACTTTAAAATTGCTGTTTGGCACACCAAATAATCTGATGTTTTTTACTACTTCTTTTAGTTCTTCTACCCCTTTTGCAAATACTTCATTTTCAATTCCTAATTTTTCTAGCTTTTCTATTTTTTCGTCTGATGTTCCATCTATTTCAATAAAATTCATGATTTTTTCAATTTGATTTTTTTGTACATTTAGTTTAGATAACTCCTCTATAACTGCACCTTTTCCAATTTTATCAATTTTGTCGATAATTCTTAATATAGATGTTGCATTTTCTTTTTGACCTATACTTTCAAAAAGTCCATTTAAAATTTTACGGTTATTTATGCAAATAGTAAATCTTTAAATCCAAACTCTCTAAATATGGTATAAATTATACTTGGAAGCTCTGCATCATTTATAATGTCTAGTTCTTCATCTCCTATAATGTCAATATCACATTGATAGAATTCGCGAAATCTTCCTTTTTGTGTCTTTTCCCCACGATAAACTTTTCCGATTTGATACCTTCTAAAAGGAAAACTTAGGTTTCCATAGTTTTTAGCCACATATTTTGAAAGTGGCACTGTTAGGTCAAATCGTAAAGATATGTCTGTTTCTCCTTTGTTAAAACGGTATATTTGCTTTTCTGTTTCTCCACCTGCTTTTGCAAGCAATACTTCTGATAATTCGATAATTGGTGTGTCTAATGGTAAAAAACCATATTTTTGGTATGTACTTTCTATTGTGTTTTTCATTTGTTCAAATAGTATTTGCTCATTTGGCAATAATTCCATAAATCCTGCTAATGTTCTTGGTTCTGTTTTATTCATATTTATCACTTTCTTTCTTATTTAATTTTTAGTATACGAGGCATCGGAAAAGTTCCAATGCCTCGTGGGGGGGATTATTTGCAAATAGTTTTAAAAAAATATCACTATTACAAATGGGTTGTGACACTCTAGCTTTAAAGAATTGTCAACAACCTTTATCTTGACAGTCTCACAGTAATGCATCATATGGCTACCCAGTACAATCACTTTACCCTTTTTTAAGTTTTCTTTTCGTCTCAATACTTCTACTATCTTGCATCCTTTCCGAAAAATGAAATAAAGAGTTCCAACTTCATTGGTTTCTTTTTTTACTACATACCCTGCTTTCTCCAGTTCCTTCTCTTTGATAGATACATTCTTCATACAAGCGCTCATAATAGTCCTCCTTACTAATTATCATTTTTGACTTGGTTACCCAATTATTATACCATATTTTACATAATTATCAAGTTTATTTCAAATATTTCAAAACAACTTCGGCTTTAATTCCAAATAAATCGGCTTTTCATCTTTTAGCATAGCCATCATGCCATGACCTGGATACAAAATAGTCTCATCTGGCAAAACCATAATCTTCTCTTCAATAGACTTCATAATATCATTCCTGTTAGAAGTTGGCAAATCAGTCCTTCCCCAAGTCCCTCTAAATATAGTATCACCAGAAAACAAACAATTTTCCTTTTCACAATAAAGGCAAGTTCCACCTTTAGTATGACCTGGTGTATGAAAAACCTTGAATTCCAAATTACCCAAATGAATTAAATCCCCGTCATCTATTCTAGAATCTGCTTCTAATTCAATATCTCCAGCTCCAATATATGGTGTAAGATTAATTTGTGAATTATTTAGGCCCTCGCTATCTTCCCTATGAATTAAAACCTTTCCACCACATCGATTTTTAAGCTCTGTAACCCCAAAAATATGGTCACCATGACAATGTGTCAAATAAATATACTTAAGCTTTCCTTCCATAATGCCAATCAACTCTTCAATTTTATCCACATCGCCTGCTGGGTCAATTACCATAGTTTCTTTAGACTGCTCATCTACAACAATATAGCAATTCGTTGGGTCACCAATCCAAGTATCAATCTTTAGTTCCTTTAATATCATTTTTCCAACTTCCTTTCCATTCTTATGTGACGTTGGGGACGTTTCCTTTTTCACATTTTTGTGAATTTTGGGACACATCTTTTATACTATTTTTAAATCTATTATTATATATTATTTTGAAACGACGCGTAAGCGACCAAACGAGCCTGAAGGCGAGTGCGATTGGAGCAACCTACCTAGAAAAAATTGTCCGTAAATATAATTTTTATTATATATTATTAGTCCAATTTTTTCTTTCACAAGGTTGCGACATACAAGGAGTTCAAAAATAATATATAATAATAGATATAAATTATTTACATATAGATATGTCCCCAATTTCACAAAAATGTGAAAACGGAAACGTCCCCAACGTCACATTATTTCTTTCTTTGCACCTCATATACTCCATCTACTTTTCTTATTGCCTTTTGGGCTTTGTTTAGTTCTTCTAAGTTTTCCACTTCAAGTGTAACATCAATTATTGCAATTCGCTCTTTTGTTGTTTTTGTATTTACACCTAAAATTCTTGCCTTTGTTGTTCCAATTTCTTTTAGAATGTCCATCAAAAGTCCACTTCTATCATTTGCAAATGCTTCTATATCTACCTGATAAGATGTTTCGTTTTCTTTGTACCATTCTACTTCTATCATTCTGTTTTCTTCTGATATTAGTTCTTCCACATTTACACAGTCTTTTCTATGGACAGATACTCCTCTTCCTTTTGTTATATAGCCAACTATTTCATCTCCTGGAAGTGGGTTACAACATTTTGATAATTTTACTAGGCAATTGTCTATTCCTTTTACAATAATTCCTGAACTAGATGGCTTTGTTTTTTTGAGTTTTGCTTTTGCTAACTCCTCTATTTTAGCTTCTATGTTTTCTTCTTCATGTTCTTTTCTGTATTCTTGTAACATTCTAGCAATTACTTTTACAGCAGAGTTTGCCCCAAATCCAACTGCTGCATACATTTCATCTAAATTTTTATATTTATATTTATCTAGCATTGGACCTATATATTCATTTTTAAATAAATCTGTATGTGTAAAACCAATTCTTTTGACCTCTTTTTCAATCAATTCTTTTCCTTTTTCAATGTTCTCTGCCCTTTGTGCTTTTTTAAACCAACTTAAGATTTTGTTTTTTGCACTTGTGGTTTTAACAAATTTTAGCCAGTCTCTACTAGGTCCTTTTGAATTTTCAGATGTGATTATTTCAACAATGTCCCCTGTTTTTAGTTTTGTAATAATTGGCATCATTTTACTATTTATTTTACAACCTGTCATGTGATGTCCAATTTCTGCATGAATGGCATAAGCAAAATCTATTGGTGTTGCTCCTCTTGGCAAAACCTTAATTGCTCCTTTTGGTGTAAATACATAGGCTTCATCTTCAAATAATTCGGTTTTTAGTGTATTTAAAAATTCTTGTGGGTCTTGCATCTCTTTTTGCCACTCTAAAGTTTCACGAAGCCAAGCCAATTTATCTTCTTCAACTTTTACAGATGTCTTTTTGCCAAAATAATTTGCTTCTTTATATGCCCAATGTGCAGCAATACCAAATTCAGCAATTCGGTGCATGTCTGCTGTACGAATTTGTACTTCAAAAGGTGTTCCTTTATCTCCTAATAAAGTAGTATGAATAGACTGATACATATTAGGTTTTGGCACTGCTATATAATCTTTAAATCTACCAGGCATTGGGTTATACATTTCATGCACAACTCCTAAAGCTGAATAGCATTCCTTAATAGAATGAACTAAAATACGTAATGCAAATAAGTCATAAATTTGGTCTAAAGTTTTATTATCTCTTTTCATTTTTCGATATATACTATACAGGTGCTTTGCTCTTCCTGTAACTTCTGCTTCTATTTTCTGCTTTTTTAGTTGAGTACGAATGTCATCCATAATTTTTTCAATAAATTGTAGTCTTTCTTCTCTTTTTTTGTTAATCCCTTCTACTAATTCGTGATATTCTTCTGGATATAGATATTTGAAACCTAAATCTTCTAATTCCCATTTTATAGAATATAATCCTAAACGGTTTGCAAGTGGTGCATATAATTCCATTGTTTCTTTGGCATTTGCAATTTGTCTATCTCTCTTTAAAAATTTAAGTGTCCTCATATTATGAAGTCTGTCAGCTAATTTTATTAAGATAACCCTAATATCTTTTCCCATTGCTAAAAACATTTTACGGTAGTCTTCTACTTGTTGTTCTTCGATAGATGCAAATTGTACTGTCCCAAGCTTTGTAACACCCTCAACCATTTCTGCAATTTCTATTCCAAATTCATGCCTAATGTCTGCATCTGTTACTTCTGTATCTTCTACAACATCATGTAAAAGTGCAGCACAAATTGTACTATCATCTAATCCAATATCTGCTAAAATGTATGCAACATTAAGTGGATGTATTATATATGGCTCTCCTGAATGCCTGCATTGGTCTCCATGATTAGATTTAGCATAGTTGTATGCTTTCATGATTAGTTTTGTGTCTATTTTTCTTGTATGTTGTTTTCTTTTATTTATTACATTTTGAATTGTTATTTCTTTTTCTTCTTGCAATTGTTTCACCTCTTTAATACAATTTGATTTTTTTATGTAATCATGTTATAATATTTTCGTAACTTAGCCTAAATGGGTGTGTATTGATTTTACTGCAAACGCAAAGGAGAAGAATTCTAATGAAGACAGAAAATGTTCTTTTTTTGTTTTTGGATTGCGTTATTTTTTTGGCATTAGTATTTTTGCTTGACCAAGCAGAGCACTATTGCTATTCTGAATTCTCTGAAAACCTATTTTGTTTTTTTAAAATAGTATTTGGAGTATTAAGTATTTTTGCTTTTTTGGGCATGTTTTTTGCTGATGCTATAGATAATAATAGCAAAAATGACAAAAAAAGCAAGAAAAAACCTCGGTAGAGGTTCTTTTCTTTTATAGTGACCTCATTACATCTTTCATATTTATTTGCAAACTATCTACTCCATTAAAGCTATTTACCTCTAAGACACCCACTACATCAATTTTATCTCCAATTCGATATTCTTCTGCCAATTCACCTAAATTAAAACCAATTGCATTTATAATTGTATTATTATCTTTTAATGTTAGTTTTAGATGTTTCCCTTCAGATAATGCACGAATTGAATCAATTTTTAAATTTTTGAAAGCAAAAATTGGCATTCTGTTTCCCTCTCCAAAAGGCTCTAACTCTTTTAAACTTTCAACCATTTCTTTGCTAATATCTTTAACGTCAATTTTGCTATCAATTTGAATTACTGGCATAATTTCATCAATATGAGCATTGGAAGCTATTTGCTCAAACTTTTCCTTGAATTTTGGAAAATTTTGCTTTTTTACGGTAATACCAACTGCCATACTATGTCCACCAAATTTTTCAATTACATCTGTACATTGCATTAGGCTATCATGTAAATCAAATCCAGGAATACTTCTTCCGTGAGCCTTTTCCTATGCCATCTTCTTCAAAGCTGAGCAAAATGCTTGGTTTAAAATACATTTCTGTAATTTTAGAAGATACTATTCCAATAACACCATGATGCCAATTTTCACCACCTACTATGATAGTATTTTTTTCGTCTAGGTGTTCTTTTTTTATTTGCTCCATTGCACTTTCAAATATATTTTTTTCTGTTTCTTGTCTTAGTTGATTATGTTCATTTAGTTTTTTTGTTAGTTCACTTACTTTATTGTAATTTTTAGAAAGTAATAATTCTAATGCTTCTTCTGCTTTTCCCATTCTTCCACAAGCATTGATTCTAGGTGCAATTCCAAAAGATATACTATTTGAATCTATTTTGTTATATCCGAGAAGAATTTATAATAGAACGTAAACCAATATTTCTTGTTTGGCAAATTAATAACAATCCTAATTTTGCAATTACTCTATTTTCATTTATTAATGGCACTATGTCTGATATTGTTCCAACACACACTATATCTAAATATTTTAAATATTCCTCTGCTTTTAGTTCTAATGTTATACTAATTGCTTGTATAAGTTTAAAAACAACTCCTACTCCTGCAAGTTCACGAAAAGGATATTTACTATCTTTTCTTTTATTATCAATTACTGCAAACGCTTTTGGCAAAGTATTTCCTGGCTCATGATGGTCTGTTATAATTGTTTCAATTCCAAGTAAATTAGCATATTCTATTTCTTCTATCGCAGAAATCCCACAATCAACAGTAATCATAAGTTCACAACCATCATTTGCAATTTTTTCAATTGCTTGTTTGTTTAAACCATATCCCTCTTCTAATCTGTTTGGAATATAGCTTTCTACTTCTAAACCTCTGTCATTTAAAAAACTTTTTAAAACTGTTATGCTTGTAATTCCATCTACGTCGTAGTCTCCATAAATAGTAACTTTCTCTTGATTTTTTATTGCTTTTACTATTCTTTCTACTGCTATTTTCATATCTGTAATTAAAAATGGGTCATGGAAGTCATTTCTGGTTGGTTCTAAAAATAGCCTTATATCTTCTTTTTGGGTTATGTTTCTGTTTACTAATATTGTGGCTAATAATTTGTTTATTTTGTATGTTTCTTGTATTTCATTAATTTTATTTTCATCTGTTTCATAAATTTGCCATTTTTTGTTCATATTCCTCTCCTAATAATATATTTTTTATCATTTTATACTATTTTTCCGTTTTTTAAAAGACTTTTCGTAAAATTTGGATAAAAAAATGTGAAATCTAAAAATTAATTAGATTTCACTTTTTACTGCAATTAACATTTTTAAATCCTTATTCTTCATTACTTCTTTGATTTTCTTCGTTTCCATCT
>CATLUC010000020.1:0-4638 GCA_950059165.1 uncultured Clostridium sp. | reverse complement strand
TTATTATCACTATTTTCATCATTTTGACTATTTTCTTCATTCTCTTCATTTGTATTTCTATCATTATTGTTATCTCCATTGTTATTATCTCTATTATCGTCACTATTATCATTATTATTGTTATCGTTATTTTTGTTTTCATCACTATTATTATTGTTATTTTCATTTGAATTATTAGTATTGCTATTAGTATCATTAGAATTTGTATTTTTTCTTATTTGATTTTCATCTGATTGTGTATTATCTTTTGCTGTTATTCCATTTTTATTTAGCAACTCTTCAGCATCTAATATTCTATCATTTACTGTAATATAATAATGCCTTTCTCCACCACTAATTGTCATGTAAATGTCATCTGCTATTATATCAAATATCTGTTTACCTGATGAATTTACTAATGTATATTTCTTGTCTTTGCTTGCTACTAATACATTATAATTTGGGATTACTAACAAGTTTAATGCATCTTTATTGCTAGAAGCAATGTATCCTAAACTATCATATGTATAATCTACTAATTGATTTCCATTTTTATCGTATAAACCCCATAATTTGTCTTTTCTAGCAGGAATTAGATTATCTGCTAAAATATATTTGCTTTTTATATTGTTTTGTGAAAATCTAGAAATATCCATTCCTATTTCATCATTTTCTATATATATTTTTATATTCCCATTACTATCTATTACACCATATTTGTTATCTTTTCTAGCTACATATAATCCTGAATCGCTATCCATTAATTCAATGCTATCATATATTATTTGTACTTTTGTTTCTCTACGTTCTGAAAGTATACCAACTTTTTTATTTGTTTCTACTAGAAAATCTCCCGTATGTGGAAGATATGTAATATTATCATATTTTGGCTCTAATATTACAGTTCCATCTGATTTTATTACTCCATATTGTTTTTTGTCTTTATCTTTTAATACAATTAATTTGTCATTTAATATTGCTTTTTGATTGACAAATATTTTGTTTAATTCTGTATATCCATAATCTAGTACCTGATTAGCATAATAATCATATAATGCTGTCATAGTCCATATTGTAATTGTATTTTTTTCTTTGTTATAGTCAAAGCTAATATTAAATCCTTTTTCTAGACCTTCTATTGTTGCATATAGAACTCCACCTCTTGCTATTACTGGTTTTTTTGTATAAACATATTCATAATCAGCATTGTTTTTTGTTAGATCCAATTTGTATATTTTAGTTTCTCCTAATTCAAAATTAGCTACTTCATTTTGGCTTTGTACATAGCATTTACTTTGTTCTTCTGATATTTCATTATATCCACCACTATAACTATCATACCCAAAATATGATGCAATTTCTTTAATTGGAGCATATACAGTTCCATCATTTTCAAAATATAACATCTCTTTTAGTTTTCCATTTGATTGACCGATCTATTGTAATTTTCATTGTTGTGCTTTGAATGTACATCAAATAAGCCGTAATACCTATAATAATCATTACAACAAAAACTATTGCTATTAATATAACTCTTGTGGTTTTCTTTTTCTTTTTTTCTTCTCTATTTTGGAAACTTTCTTCAATTAGATTCATTGGTATACCTCCTATTAATCTTGATATCCATATTTTTTATAAAATTCATCTCGGAAATTCGCCAAATTATCATTCTCTATTTCTATTTTAACTCTTTCCATCAAATTAGTCAAGAACCTTAGGTTATGGATTGATAATAATCTATCTCCTAAAATTTCATTTGTTTTAACTAAATGTCTTATATATGCTCTTGTGTAATTTTTGCAAGTATAACAATCACATTCTGGGTCTAATGGTCCCCAATCTCTTTCATAAGTTGCATTTCTAACTACTACTTTTCCCCTTGATGTCATAGCTGTTCCGGTTTCTTGCAATTCTAGTTGGTAATACACAGTCACACATATCAATTCCAGCAATTGCTGCCTCTATTAAATAGTCAGGTGTTCCTACTCCCATCAAATATCTTGGTTTTTCTTTTGGCATTAAAGGTGTTGTATATTTTAATATTTCTAAAAATTCTTCTTTAGGTTCTCCTACACTAATCCCACCAATTGCATAACCTGGTAAATCTAAATTTATTAAATCTTCACAACTCTTTTTTCTTAAATCTTTGAAAAATCCTCCTTGAATAATCCCAAACAGTGATTGTTTATCAACAGTTGTATGTGCTTCTTTGCATCTTGTAGCCCATCTTGTTGTCCTTTCCATAGATTGTTTTGTATATTCATATGTTGCTCCATGTTCTACACATTCATCAAAAGCCATCATAATATCACTGCCCAAATCTTCTTGAATTTCCATGACAGATTCTGGTGAAAAGAAATGTTTACTACCATCTAAATGAGACTTAAACTCAACACCCTCTTCTGAAATAGTTCTTAAATCTCCTAAACTAAAAACTTGAAAACCTCCACTGTCTGTTAAAATTGGTCTATCCCAATTCATAAATTTGTGTAAGCCTCCAGCTTCTTTAACAATTTTGCTACCTGGTCTTAAATATAAATGATATGTATTTGATAAAATAATATCTGCTTTTATTTCTTCTTTTAGTTCTTCTGGTGTCATAGATTTTACTGTCGCTTGTGTTCCTACTGGCATAAAAACTGGAGTTTGGATGTCTCCATGTGGAGTATGAATAACTCCTCTTCTTGCTCCTGTTTGCTTACATTCGTGTAATAATTCATATGTTACTGCTGGTTTCATTTTAATATTTCTCCTTCATTATTTAGTTTGGGCATAACTGGGACAGGCACTGTGATGCCATTTTGGGCATAATTGGGACAGGCACACTTGTTCCCATTTGGGCATAATTGGGACAGGCACACTTGTTCCCATTTGGGCATAATTGGGACAGGTTAACTATAATTTTTTATGTTAAATCACACATCATTTGAACACTATAAGTATAAAAACCACTTCTTTTATAGATGTCTATTGCTCTCTTATTATCTGCTAATGTATTTAATTTAACATATTTTATATTTTGTTTTCTAATTATGTATTTTGCTGTATCTAATAGCTTCTTTCCTATTCCATTACCTCGATATTCCTTTTTTACAAAAAGATTTTCTATTTCTGCTAATTGTTCTGTTTCATGATTTTTCTGATTTTCAGTATAAAAAAATATGTATCCTGCAATGTTTTCTTGTATTTGGGCAACAAAAATGCTGTTTTCTTTTATAGCTTTTTCAAAATATTCTTTACCATCTCTTGATAATGACCAATCTAAACGCACCATGTATGGCTTTTCAATTATTTCGTTTTCATATTCTATTAGCTTTTGGCTCATTTCTTGTATTTCTTGCAAATCTCTTTCCTCTGCTTTTCTGATGATAATTTCCATTTTTAACATCTTCCTTTCTTTTTGTTGGCACTTTTGGGATAGGTACCAAGTAGCCATTTGGGCATAATTGGGACAGGTACACTTGTTCCCATTTGGGCATAATTGGGACAGGTTAGATTCTTACTTAATAAACATTGCATCTCCAAAACTAAAAAAACGATATTTTTCTTTTACTGCTTGGTTGTAAGCTTGCATTATATAGTCTTTTCCTGCTAATGCTGATACTAACATAAGTAGTGTTGATTGTGGTAAATGGAAGTTGGTTATTAGTCCATCTAAGCATTTGAATTTGTAGCCTGGATAAATAAATATTTGTGTATCCCCTTCAGTTGCTTTTACTTCTCCTTTTTCGTTTGCTATTGTTTCTAATACTCTGCAAGATGTTGTTCCAACTGCTATTACTCGTTTTCCATTTTTCTTTGCTTGGTTAATTTTTTCTGCATCTTCTTGCTTTATGTAGAAATGTTCTGAGTGCATTTGGTGATTTTCTACAACTTCTTCTTTTACTGGTCTAAATGTTCCAATTCCTACATGTAAGGTTACATTGCTTATAATAACACCTTTTTGTTGTAGCTTGTCTATCACTTCTTGTGTAAAATGCAGTCCAGCTGTTGGTGCTGCAGCAGAGCCATTATGTTTGGCATATATTGTTTGGTATCTATCTTTTTGTTTTAGTTCTTCATGAATATATGGTGGTAATGGCATAAGTCCGATTTTATCTAATATTTCATTAAATATGCCATTGTAATTAAATTCTACTTTTCTTGTTCCACCTGGCATAACTTCTAAAATTTTTGCATTTAATATTCCATCTCCAAAAATAACATTTGTCCCAACATGAAGCTTATTTCCTGGTCTTACAATACATTCCCAAATATCTTTTTCAATATTATTTAATAGCAAAAATTCAATTTTTGCTCCTGTTTCTTTTTTTCCATATAGCCTTGCTGGTATTACTTTTGTATTATTTCTAACCAATACGTCTCCTGGTTCTAAATATTCTATAATATCTTTAAATTTTCGATGTTCTATTGTTTGATTTTTCCTATCTAATACCATTAGCCTTGATTCGTCTCTTTTTTCGATTGGTGTTTGTGCAATTAATTCTTCTGGTAATTCATAATTAAAATCTGATACTTTCAACTTTTTGCTCCTTTTAATTTACTTTTTGATTATTATTTAACATTTTTTAATTGTGCAAAAAATATAAAAATTAAAAAAATGCGAATGGAAAGTAATTTTAGCTAGAACTTCTTAATTGATTTTATGGAAAATGTTCG
>CATLUC010000019.1:14634-20001 GCA_950059165.1 uncultured Clostridium sp. | reverse complement strand
ATGGATGGGAAGTATCAAGTGATGGAAGAACAGTTACAACAAAATATTTAGAAAATAGCTTAATTAATAAACCTTCAACAAACGAAAATGGAAAAATGACATTAGATTACAAAGAAGTTCCAATTATGTGTAGAGTTAGTGAAAATGCAAAAACAAGTGAAAACATTACAAACATTGCAGACATAACAAAATATTTAGATGAAAACAAACAACCAGTAGAAGATAGGGACTCAGAGGAAAACAATGTAAAACTTCCAGACGACAAAGACTGGCCAGGATATAAAGAAAATGAAAAAGACAGTTATGTACCAGGACAACAAGATGATGATGACTTTGAAAAAGTAATAGTAAAAGTATTTGACTTAGCATTAAGAAAATGGGTAACTCAGGCAATAGTAATAGAAGATGGAAAACAATCTATAACACAAACAGGACATGACGCATGGGATGACCCAGAAGCAGTTGTAAAAGTAGAATTACACAGAAAGAAACTAAACCAAGTAACAGTAAAATTTAGATATTCAATAAGAGTAATAAATCAAGGAGAAATTGCAGGATATGCAAAAGAAGTAACAGATTACATCCCAGAAGGACTAAAATTTGTAGCAGAAGACAACCCAGGATGGACAGATGAAGGAAACAATGTAATTTCAACAAGACTATTAGAAAATACTCTATTACAACCAGGAGAGTCAGCAGAAGTAGAAGTACTACTTACTTGGATAAATAGCCAAAACAACATGGGAGTAATGAACAACATAGCAGAAATATCAGAAGACTACAACGAATATGGAGTGCCAGATATAGACTCAACACCAGATAACCAAAAACCAGGTGAAGATGATATAGATGACGCACCAGTAATGCTATCAATATCAACAGGTCAAGCAAGAATTTACTTTGGATTAGGGTTTGTAGTACTAATTACAATAGCAGGTGGAATTATACTAATAAAGAAATTTGTATTATAAAACAGTAGGATTTGGGGACGGCCCCAAAATCCTATGAAATGTTTCAAATAAAAAGAGCAATTTAACATAGAGTTAAGTTGCTCTTTAAAATGTCGTGCTGGGGACGTTTCTTTTGCGACATTTTTGTTTTAAAAACCATTGCAAAATAAAAAGAAGTGTAGTAAAATAGTCATAGAAAATTAAAAGAGTGAAAAATTTGTGCCATAGAAAGGAACACTATAAAAAATGGAACAAAAATTAAAAGAATTAGTAGCAGAAGTAGAGCAAGAGCTAAAGCCAATTTTTGAAAATGTAGACAAAATATGTGAAACAAAAAAAAAAAAGGTATTAGAAGCCTTCCAAGAATGTAAATTACAAGAAGCACACTTAAATTCTTCTACTGGATATGGAATTGACGAACCAGGAAGGAACAAAATTGAAGAAATATATAGCAAAGTTTTTAAAGCAGAAGATAGCTTAGTAAGAAGCCAACTAATATCTGGAACACACGCACTAGCAATTACACTATCTGCATTATTAAGACCAGGAGATACCATGCTTAGTATCACAGGAGAACCTTATGATACTTTGCAAACTGTTATAGGAATTGGTAAAGAACAAAGCCAAAGTTCACTAAAAGCATTTGGCATCAAATATGAACAAATTGATTTAATAGAAAATGACTTTGATATTCCTAAAATACAAGAAAGATTAAAAAAGCAAGACATAAAATTAGTAGAAATTCAAAGGTCAAGGGGATATTCTACAAGAAAAAGTCTAATAATAGAAAAGATAGAAAAAGCAATAAAAGCAATAAGAGAAGTAAACAAAAATGTTATAATTATGGTAGACAATTGTTATGGAGAATTTGTACAAGAAAAAGAACCAATAGAAATTGGAGCAGACATCACAGTCCGGGTCTTTAATGAAAAACTTAGGAGCAGGAATTGCAACATCAGGAGCTTATATAGTAGGTAAAAAAGATTTAATCAAACTATGTGCAGAAAGGCTAACATCTCCAGGAATAGGAAAAGAAATAGGACCATCATTAAATCAAAATACATTTTTTATAAAAGGACTATTTTTTGCACCAACAGTAGTAGCAAGTAGTATAAAAACAGCCATTTTTGCAAGTAGAATATTAGAAAAATTAGGTTATGTAGTAGAACCAAAATTTGATGAACAAAGAGCAGATATTGTACAAACTATACATTTAGCTACAGAAGAAAATTTAGTTAAATTTTGTCAAGGAATTCAAATGGGTTCACCAATTGATTCAGATGTAATTCCATATCCAGGAGATATGGGTGGATATGAAGACAAAGTAATTATGGCAGCAGGAACATTTACACAAGGGTCAACTATTGAACTAAGCTGTGATGGACCAATTAGAGAACCATATATTGCATATATGCAAGGTGGACTTACATATGAATATGGAAAATTGGGTATATTAAAAGCAATCGAACAGATGAAAAAGTAAAAAGAAAGGAGAAAACAATGATAGTAGTTAGCATTTTGTCAATTTTAATAGTGGCAATTATAGCAATATTAATTTTAGGAGGAGCATCACAAAGAAAAGCAAACAGGAGAGTTGAAAAAGAAAAGAAAGTAGCAATAAAAAGTGCAAAAAAAGAAATGAAAACTAAAAAGAAAAAAGAAAGAAAACAAGAGGAATATGTTGACATTCTAAAACAGCCAGTAAAAGAAGAGGTTGAAGAAGAACCTGAAGAAGACACATATTGGGACGAGCCCCAAGAGCCTCAAGAAGATACATTTGTAGAAGACCCATATGCTTTCCAAGAACCACAAGAAGATGATGCAGAAGAAAACTCTGATATTGAATTTTTATTTGATGAAAATGAAGAAGATGAGGATGATGAACTAGAAGACCAATATGACGATGATATAGAAGAAGATGATGAACTAGAAGAAATAGAAGAACTAGAATATCAAGATGAAAATGTAGAAGAAGATGAAGATATTTATTCTTGGTGAAGATGATGAAGATGAAGAAGATGAAGAGGAAGAAGAAATAGTAGAACAAAATGAAAATATAGAATATGATGAAGATATGTCTTTCTTATTTGAAGAACCAAAACAAGAAGAAGACCAACTAGAAAAATATATAAAAGAAGCACAAGCAAATGATATTGGATATTTAAATGGTGATGACGAAGAAGAAAATGAAGATAGAGATATTTTTGATTTACTAGCAGAACAAGAAGAACAAGAAAAAAAGGCAAAAAAGAAACCAACAAAAGCCACTACTACAAAATCATCTAAAACCACCAAAACTACAAAAACACCAAAAACAACAACTAAAAAGGTAGCAACAAAAGAAACAAAAACACCAACTAAAAAAACAGCAACATCAAAAGAAAAAAAGACACCAACAAAAAAGGCAACAACAGCAAAGACTACTAAAACAAGTAAAACTGGAACAACAAAAAAAGCAACTAAAAGTAGTGAAGCAGGAACAGCCAAAAAAACAACTAAAAAAACTACAACAAAAAGAACAACAAAAAAGAAAGAAGATAAATAAATGAAAGTCATTGTAATTGGTGGAGGACCTGCTGGCATGATGTCAGCAATTACTGCTAAAGAACAAGGGAACCAAGTGATTTTATTAGAAAAAATGGAATCATTAGGTAGAAAACTATTAATAACTGGAAAAGGAAGATGTAATATTACATCTTCTTTAGGTATGGATGAGTTTATTCAAAATACTCCAGGAAATGGAAAGTTTTTATATAGCTGTTTTCAGAATTATACAAATAAAGATATTATTGAGTTTCTAAATAAACAAGGACTAGAGATAAAAGAAGAAAGAGGAAACCGAATTTTTCCTGTAACAGACAAATCACAAGATGTATTAAAATGTTTTACAAAAAGACTAAAAGAATTAAAAGTAGAGATACACTATAATACAAAAGTTACAAAAATTTTAGTGGAAAAAGAAGATAATGGTAGTAAGGTAATAGGTGTAGAAACAAACAATGGAAAATTTAAAGCAGATAAAATTATTCTAGCAACAGGTGGTAAAAGCTATCCTTTAACAGGTTCTACAGGAGACGGATATACTTTTGCAAAAGATGTAGGGCATACTATAATAGAACAAAAAGCATCTTTAGTTCCATTAGAATGTTATAATAAATCGCTTTGTAAGAGTTTACAGGGGTTAAGTCTAAAAAATGTGAAAATTAAAATTTTAGATAAACAAACTAAAAAGGATATATATGAAGACTTTGGAGAAATGTTATTTACGCATTTTGGTGTTTCAGGACCAACTATTTTAAGTGCTTCTTCTCATTTAGTTAGATATAAAAATATAGAGGATAAACTAAAAAAACAACAAATTTGTCTTAAAATTGATTTAAAACCAGCTTTATCAGAAGAAAAATTAGATGAAAGAATAAAAAGAGATTTTCAAGAAGTTAAAAATAAACAATTTAAAAATAGTTTGGATAAATTATTACCACAAAAAATGATACCAATTATTTTAGAAAAAAGTCAAATACCATTAAATAAACTGGTAAATGAAATTACAAAAGAGGAAAGGAAAACAATAGTATTTTTGTTGAAAAATTTTGTTGTAGAAATAAAAAACTTTAGGCCAATTGAAGAGGCTATTATTACAAGTGGTGGCATTTGTATAAAAGAAATAAATCCTAAAACCATGGAATCTAAATTAGTTAAGGGGTTGTATTTTGCAGGAGAAATTATAGATGTAGATAGCTACACAGGTGGGTTTAACTTACAAATTGCATATTCTACAGGATATACGGCTGGATTGTGATTTTTATAAAAAGTCTAATTATGAATTTATAGATAAAAATATAAAAGAGGTATTGTATGGAGTTTATTACAATTGAAAAACAAGTAGAAGCACAGATTATTGAGAAAAAGTCAAAGTTTATAGCAACTTTATTTCCAGTAAAAAGTATAATAGATGCAGAAACTGTCATAAAAGAATTGAAAAAAAAGTATTTTGATGCAAGACATAATTGTATTGCTTATAGAGTTATAGAAAATGACCAAATAATAGAAAAATCGAGTGATGATGGTGAACCTTCAGGAACAGCAGGAGCTCCAATGCTTGCAATTTTACAAAAAAACAATTTAGCTAATGTTGTTGTGGTGGTAACACGCTATTTTGGAGGTGTGTTATTGGGAACTGGTGGATTAGTTAGAGCATATTCAGATAGTTTGTTAAAAGCAATAGAAAAAAGTACAAAAATATATAAATGTGAAGGAGTAGAAATGTCTATTTCTTCTACATATTCTGACTTCGAGCTTTTTAAATATTATTGTAAAAATCACCAAATTTTGATAACAGATGTACAATATAATGAAATAATTCAATGTAAAATAGAGTTAGAAGTTGAAAAAAAAGAAAGATTATGGAGAGATTTTA
>CATLUC010000019.1:13964-14624 GCA_950059165.1 uncultured Clostridium sp. | reverse complement strand
GAGCAAAAGATATTAATTTAAATGATATTAAAGAAATAACTAAAAAATATGTCACGAAAAGTATATAAAAAAAGTAGTTTTATAAAAAAAACTGGAAAAATTTTCCAAAAGTATTGCTTTTACTCGAAGAAATGATTATAATAGGGATTGTAAAAAATACAGAAAATTTTAGGAGGAGAAAAATGAAAGAGAAACTTAATATTTTAATTGCCGATGATAATCAAGATTTTAGCCATACACTATCTTCTTATATTAATAATCAAGAAAATATGGAAGTCATAGCTGTTGCAAAAGATGGAAATGAAGCAGTTGATATGATAGTAAACAAAATGCCAGATGTAGTATTATTAGACGTAATTATGCCACATTTAGATGGATTAGGAGTATTAGAAGAACTAAATAATAGAATAGAACCAAGTAAAAAACCAATTTGTATAATGTTATCAGCAGTAGGACAAGACAAAATTACACAAAGAGCAATTGAAGTAGGTGCAGATTATTATGTAGTTAAACCATTTGACATCGAGATATTAATAAAAAGAATTAGAGATATCAAATACCATAGACCAAGTCAAATAGGAAGTAATTTTGTAGCTAGAGAAACAAAAAAATATATTGAATTACCAGAAAATGAAGCTAAAAAAGAGGAAAACTTAGAAG
>CATLUC010000019.1:0-13859 GCA_950059165.1 uncultured Clostridium sp. | reverse complement strand
CCAAGTCGTGTAGAACGTGCTATTCGTCATGCTATAGAAGTAGCATGGGGACGTGGTCAACAAGAAGCAGTAGAAAATATCTTTGGATATACAGTATCAGCAGCTAAAGGAAAACCAACAAATTCAGAATTTATAGCAATGATAGCTGATAAATTAAGATTAGAATTAAAAAGTGCATAGCTTAATAACTAAAAAATAAAACAATAAGCTTCCAACATTTATTGATTAATTATTTTAAAATATTAATCAGTAAAGAAGGGAAGTTTTTATTATGGAAAATAATTTTATGTATAACCTTGAAAAATTTGGAAAAACTTTAAATAGCAATCCTAAATTCAAGGGAGGTATATATGGAAACCAGTAACATGAAAAATATGGTAGTATTAAAAAACCTACCATCAAATTTGGTAGAAGAAGCAATAGTAATTCTAAAATCTACCAAGAAAGCAAAAAAATTAGAAAAAATAGAAAAAAAGAGCAAAGCAAGAAAAAATACGGAGACGATAAAAAAAGACTACATCTTAAAAGAAGCAGAAATGCTAATATCAAGCTATATTGCTAAAATAGAAAATGAAAACACACAAAAAAAGCACTACATTATAAGAAAAAATAAAAGTAACAAAAGACTAAAAATATATGCTATTTTATCTAGCATAATAATCTTATCAGAAACCATATTGCTTATATTAAAATAAACATACAGTCATAAAACATTTCTTACCAACATAAGTTGTATTAACAACAAACAAAAAGCTAATCTACACTTGTCCCAATTATGCCTAGATAGCCAAAATGGATTAGCTAAAACAAAGGAAGAGGTGTTTTTTTGATGGAACGAGTTATGACTGTGGAGGAAAAGATTAGACGAGCTGAGGAGATTTATCAAAGAAGAAGAGAAGGGGAGACAAGACCTGTTGCCAAAGTGGCAGTGAATGAAAAAAAAGATGTTAAGTTATTAAAGAAAATGGTTATACAGATTATAGTTTGTGTTACTATTTATTTTGTTGTTTATATTATACAAAATAATCAATATGTTTTTTCAGAGGATTTTATAAATAAAGCAAATGAAATACTTTCTTATGATGTGAATTTTGCCCAGTTGTATGA
Organism: uncultured Clostridium sp.; assembly: GCA_950059165.1. GTDB lineage: Bacteria > Bacillota > Clostridia > TANB77 > CAG-508 > CAG-269. The sequence goes on along the minus strand of CATLUC010000019.1, from coordinate 12,752 downwards.
AATGGTAAAGAATAATGTAATGACTTTTGTAAATAAAGAACAACAAACGCAAGAAGAACAAAAAACAGAGGAAAATAAAGAACAAGAACAAAAGCAAGAGGAAAATCAAAATCAAGAACAAAGTCAAGAACAAAATCAAGACCAAAATCAAGAAAATGGGGCAATAGGTGGTGCAGAGGGTACTCAAGAAGAAAATAAAAACCTATCACAAGAAGAATTAGATATTCAAAATATAAAAAATACAACAAGTTTTATAAAGCCGATAAATGGAGTAATTAGTTCGAAATTTGGACAAAGGGATACAGCAACTGGAAATGTTCCAAAAAATCATACAGGAACAGATATTGCAGCAAATTTGGGAACAAAAATTATTTCAGCAACAGATGGAGAAGTTGTTTTAAGTTCAGAAGAGGGGGATTATCGGAAAACATTTAAAAATTCAAATAGGGGAAGTTAGCGTAATTTATGCACATTGTAATATGTTATATGTAAAACAAGGAGATAAAATCAAGCAAGGTCAAGAAATTGCAGAGGTTGGGTCAACAGGAAATTCAACAGGACCACATTTACATTTTGAAATAAGAATTTCTGAAAGAAAAGTAGACCCACAAAAGATTTTAGAATTGTAAAGGAGACAATATGCGATTTAGAATAGATTTAAAAATATTTCTTTTTATTATCTTGTTTTATCTAACAAAACAAATAGAAGTATATGCAATGATTATGTTTTTTGCAATTATCCATGAATTGGGGCATTTATTAGCTGGACTAATTTTCGGTATGAAACTAGAAAAAATAGAAATTATGCCTTATGGTGTTTCAATAGCTTTTAAGTTAAAGCCAAAAGATTATAATAAAAAAATAAGAAAAGGGAATTTATTAGAGCTAAAAAAGATTGTAGTTGCGACTGCACGGACCAATTACAAATATGATAATTATATTAATTGCTTTTCATATGGACATCAATGTTTTTAAGGGATTTATGGTTATCTATTCTAACCTTTTATTGATGATTTTTAATTTATTACCTATTTATCCATTAGATGGTGGAAGAATTATAAAAGGTGTCTTACATATTTTTTTAGGAAAAGTAAAATCAGAAAAATATAGTAATCGAATTTCATTTATGATATTGATTCTAGTTACTTTTATAGCTAGTATAGCTATATATAAAATAGAAAACATTGCAATATTTTTAATAGTTTTAGTTTTATGGGGGATTTTTATTAGAGAAGAAATAAAATATATAATTTACTAGAGAAAAACTATTGAAATTATATGAAAAAAATAGTAAACTAATACTAAAGAAAAAGAGTTATAGTTTGGTCTTGTTGTTAAATGCTTTTAAATTTATTTTTGTAAAGAATATAAAGAGCTTGATTAAGATAAACTATACAAAAAGGAGTAAGTGCAAATGATAAATAAAAAAATACACAATGCAAGAGGGATTTCTTTAGTTTCGTTAGCAATAACAGTAGCTATTTTATTAATATTAGGCAATGTTCTTGCCTATAATATTAGTGACAACCTTAAACTAGAGAAATTGAAGAAAATGCAAAATGACATAGAAAATTTAAATGATAAAGTATCATATTATTATTCTCAAAATGGCAAAATTCCTGCAAATATACAATATACTAATATAAATGGAATAAAAGAAGCAGGGGTTATAAGCACAGCAGTTGATACAGGAGATTTTTTAGTAATTGATTTATCAGCTATTGAAAATTTAACATTAAACTATGGACAAGATTATGAAAAGGTAAAAGAAAATGTAGAAAATGCAAACAATTATACAGATTTATATATTATAAATACTGCGAGCCATAATATTTTTTATGTAGAAGGAATTAAAGTAGATAATGATGTTTTTTATACAAACTATACAGCAGATGAGATTGAGACGAAGGCAGTAGATTTAAGGTATGTAGATAATATAAAGATTCCAGATGGATATTACTATGTATCTGGAACAAAGGAAACAAGAATTCATATTAAAAGTAATGATAATACAAAAGAATATATTTGGGTTGTACAGTCAAACAAAATAGATACAGTGCCAAGTGATGTAAATGTAGCAGTATCTGAAAAAGAGGATTTTATAAAAAGTGTAAATGGATATAATGGCTATTATAAAAGTACATCTAATAATGATACTATATATTTGCCAATAGAAAATTGGTCGCTTGCATATGACAAAGAAGGAACTTATCAAGATAAAAACGGCGATGTAGCCTATATTCCACAAGGCTTTCAAGTATCACTTGTACCTGACCAAAATACGATTGATGGTGGTTTAGTTGTAAGGGATGGTGAAAAAAATGAATGGGTTTGGATAGAAGTTCCAAAATCTATTTATTTTGGAACAACTACTAATACAAGTTATACAGCAATTGAAACAGCTATGCAAAATTATGCAAAAGATTATAGACAAGATGGATATACAGATACATTTTATTCGACAGCACAACATGGTTTTACAAATGCCACAGAATATAATAATTGGAAAAATGAAATGCTTAAAAGTGTTTTTGAAAAAGGTGGATTTTATATTGGAAGATATGAAATGGGAACAGGGACAGCAAGAGGTTCATCTACAGCAACTTTAACAACACCGGAAATTAAGCAAGGACTATATCCATATAATTATATAACTTGTAGTGAGGCTCAAACTAAGGCAAAAGAATTGTCAGTAGGAGGGAAACAGGCAAGTTTGATGTTTGGAATACAATGGGATTTGGTACTTAAATTTATAGAAACAAAGCAAGGAAAAACACAATATGAATTAAAAACTGATTCAAGTGCATGGGGGAATTATAGTAATGTCTCATTTGAATTAATAAGAGGAAAATATTTAGAAAATACATGGAACAATATAACAACTTATACAAAACCAGTTTCAGCTGTATTAGTAAGTACAGGAGCAACGAACAGAAATAGTACTTTAAATATCTATGATTTAGCAGGGAATATATATGAATGGACATTAGAATATACTTCAAATACTGATAATCCATGCTCTTCTTGTGGGGGCAACTGTTATAACTCTGGAAGTTTTGCTGCAGTCTCTTATCGAAGCAATCGTATAACTTCGTTTAGTCATGAAAGAGTTGGTACACGCCCGGTTTTATGGTAAAATATCAAAATTAAATGCACTACTATTTAAGTATAAAATTCATACTTAAATAGATGTGCATTTATTTTGTCTTGATTTTTTTATATATTAGGACAGTCATACCTGACTTTCTAAATAATATAAAATACATTGTACACAATTTTACTTACGTAAAATTGGCACATGAACAAATTCACTTAAAAGCCAAAGAGAAAATTTAAAATTTTGCAAATATTAGGGCTTTCCGATTTGTTCTTGTGCCTCTTTTTGTTCTATACTAGATTTTAATACTTTCTCTTAACACGAAAAATGTCATAATTTGCGACGAAAAGTCTGCAAAAAGCATTGAAAAATCAATATTTTTATGATTTAATATATACAATGCATTTATTTTAGTATTCAAAATTAAATTCAAAATTTTTGGTATTCATTTATATTTTAGTACTTTATTAAAAATAATATTTATCCTAAAAATTAAAAATCCAATACAAATAAAACGTTGAAAGGAGGGAGTTTTTTACCAAAGACATAAAACAACCATATAAAATGTAAAAATATACTCATTAGGTATTGCAAAACTCAACCTAATATAGTAAAATAAGGAGGACGTATGAATAATGAAAAATTAAAAAAGTTGCCATTAACATCAGATATTGTATTTAAACGTGTATTTACGAAAGAAGGTAATGAGGATATTTTAAAAGACCTACTGGAAGCTATCTTAGAAATACCAATAAAAGAAGTCATAGTAAAAAATCCAGAGTTACATAGAGAATTATATGATAGCAAAGCTGGTGTATTAGATATTAAAGTAGAAATTGACAAAAATATTTTATGTGATGTTGAAATGCAAGTAAGTGACATGAAAAATATAGACAAAAGGAGTACAAGGTATTTAACAGTATTAGCTACAGATTCTCTGAAAAAAGGAGAAGATTACATGTTAGCAAAAAATACAATTGTTATTAATCTATTAAACTTTGAATATTACAAAAGAAATAGTTTTCGTAGTATTGCTCACATGAAATTTGAAAAAACAAAATCAAGTGACTACATAGACATGGGCTATATTAAAGAGGAAGAAATTGCAACTAAAGATTTAGCCATGTATTTTATAGAAATCCCTAAATTTATTAAAGGAAACCCAAAAGCAGATACTAGATTAAATCAGTGGTTGTGGCTAATTGCTGGCAGAGAGGAGAAGTTAGAAATGGCAAAAAAAGAGAATGATAAAATAAAAAAAGCCATAGAAATTATTGACCAAATGAGTATGGATGAAAAAGAATGGGAACTTTATAGGTCAAGACAGTTAGCAATTATGAATTATAATAGTGGAATTTATGAAGCAAAAGAAGAAGGAAAAGAAGAAGGAAAATTAGAAAAACAAAAAGAAATTGCTAAAGCTATGTTATATAAAAAAATGCCTATTGAATTAATTTCAGAAATAACAGGTTTAACAGAAAAAGAAATAGAAAAGCTAAAAAACAAGTAAAGAATCAATAAAATAAGTAAGAATAATAAAAGCTATGTAGATTTATAAAAAATAAATTTGCATAGTTTTTATTTTTATAAACCCTTGAAAAAAACCAAAAAAACTGATATAACATAGATAACAAAAACAAGGAATAAAAAGGTTGAAAAAATCAACACTTTTCCAACTAAATTGTGCCTTGGAAAGGAATGAAATTATCCATGAGAAATTATTGGGAAGAATTCAAAGAAGAAAAACTAGACAAAAAGAAAATAACAACAATAATAACAGCAATAATAATAGCAATCATATTAATAGCAATAACAATAATATATTTTACAAATACCACAGCAAGAGAATGGGTAGACAAAAACATACTAAAAAAAGAAATAAGACAAGACAATGCAAATTACATTGAATTAAAAGAAAACCAAAGCACTAATATATATGCATTTAACAAATACATAGGAATACTTAACAAAAACAACTTTATTATATACAACAACATAGGAAACGAAGAGACAAAATTAGAAGTAAAAGTATCCAACCCAATTTTTGATTCATCAAACCGTTTCTTAGTAATGGCAGAAAAAAATGGAAAAAAAATATATTTAATAGAAGATAAAGAAATAATATGGGAAACAGAAACAGAAGGAAACATTTTACAAGTACATGTAAACAAAAATGGATATGTAGCAGCAGTTGTAACAGATAGCATTAACAAAACAATTGTAGCCATGTATAGCCCAGAAGGAAAAGGAAAATCAAAATTTAAAACATATCTTTCATCAACTAGAACAACAGATGTAGCAATATCAAGTGACAACAAATTCCTATCAATTGCAGAAGTAGATACCTCAGGAACAATTATACAATCAAGCATAAAAACAATTTCAATTGACAAAGCATCAAGTTCAGACGCAACAAATTCATTAGACAACACATTCCAAAGTGAAGCAGGAAAATTAATAACAAATATTAGCTATCAAGACAAAGGCAAATTAATATGTATGTACACTGATACAATACATTCTATAGATGGTAAAGAGCATACAGTTCTAACAGAAAATGCCAATAAAAAAGTAATATGCCAATCAATAGAATTAACAAACCATATTGTAGTAGTAGAAGAAAAATCATCTGGGCTATTTACAGCAGACTCAGTTGTTAGTATTATTCAAACAGGAAGCAAAGAAACAAAAGAATATACAGTAAATGCAGTAACAAAAGAAATTTACACATATGGAAACATGATTGCTCTAAACTTAGGAACAGAAATAGAGTTTATAAATACTGATGGTTGGTTAGTAAAACGTTATATTGCTAACCAAGAAATTACAAATGTTGTCATGTCAAACAATATAGCAGGAATAATATATAGAGACAGAATTGAAATTATCAATTTGTAGGTATTAAAAATTTATCACTATTTACAATTTAAATGAATAATAACAAAATTTATTAGTATTTTTATAAAATAAACTTTGTATATATAGTTATAGGTAGTAACAAAAAATTACAATGAAAGGAATGTTTTAAAATGGGAATTATAGTAGATTTAATAATTATAGGAATTGTAGCATTATCAACATTTTTAGCTTATCAAAAAGGATTAGTAAAATTAGCAATAGGATTATGTGCATTTGTAATTGCAATAGTAATAACATTTGTATTATACCAACCAATTGCTGGTTTTATAATAAACAGTACACAAATTGACGAAACGATAGAAGATGCAATATATGAAAAAGCAAATAAAATAATACTAGAAGATGAAAGCCAAAATAGTGGAACAAATCAAATATTAGAAGCAGCTAAAAATAATATGTTGCCAGAAACTGCAAGAAATTTAAGCATAAATATAGTAAGAGGAGGAACAATGATAGTTCTATTTGTAGCAGTACAAATAGCTCTAAAATTCATAACAGTCCTTGCAGATGCCATTGCAAAACTTCCAATAATAGACCAACTAAACAAAACAGGTGGAATGATTTATGGAGCTTTAAGAGGAATTTTGCTAGTGTATGTGATACTTCTAATCTTAGCAATACCAGGGCAAATTAATCCTAGTAATATAGCAAATGAAAGTATAGACAAATCATCTTTAGGAAAAGTAATGTATCAAAACAATATATTAAATGTATTTTTTAAATGGTAGGAGAAATCTATGTGGAGTAGAAAAGAACTAAAAGATAATGCAAAAAAAATAGTACATAAAAACTATTGGACAGCTATTGTAGTGTGTTTCTTAATAGCTTTATTTACGGGGGAATTCGGAACTTCAATTATTGGTGTATGGCAATCAGAAGATTCAATGGATCCGAATTACATAGTACACAAAGAAGAGAAAAATGATGAGCAAAAAACAAGAGAAGCAAAACTAATTTTAAGTGAAGAAAACATTAAACAAACCGTAAATGAAACACAAATAAAAGCATTTGAAGCTGTTGAAGCAAACTTAAATAGTGTAACAAAATCCCAAAAATACATCTTCAAAATATGGGATGCCATAAATTTATTTGAGCTAAATGAAACAAAACAAGGAATTTTACTTTGTATTGGAGCTGTAATCTCTTTTGCATTTACAATATTAATAGCAGACCCATTAATTGTAGGTGGAAAGAAATACTTCTTAGAAGCAAGAAAAGGAAGCAATACCAAAATAAATGTGATAGGGAAAGTGTTTAAAAAAGAAAATTGGTTTAATGTGGCAATAATCATGTTTTTAAGAAATATTTATAATGCACTTTGGTATTTAACTATAATAGGTGGGGTTATAAAAACTTATGAGTATAGAATGATACCATATATTTTAGCTGAAAATCCTAAAATTAAAAGAAAAGAAGCATTTGAACTTTCTAAACAAATGATGAAGAAAAATAAATGGAAGACATTTATTTTAGATGTTTCTTTCTTTGGTTGGTACTTTTTATCAGTTTTAACTTTTGGAATATTAGGAATTTTATACGTAAATCCTTACAATGCAGCAACAATTGCAGAACTATATTGTGAATTGAAACAAAAAAATGGGGAGCTTTCATAGTGAAAGCTCCCTTTTGCCGTTGCTAAACAATTTCGTCGATGGTGGCAACCACTAAATATATTTACATAAAAAAGTCAAAAAAACACGAACCAACTGTTAAAATGGAAAATATTGTAAAAACAAGTAAAATTATAGCGAATTTTGCGATGAAAAGTGCTTGAAAACCAATATAAAACGTAGTAATATAAACGATGGAAATTTTTCACAAAAGGGGGGTAAAAAAGTGAAAACGTTTTTCAGCAGTACATTCATGAATCAAAAACTATTAGAAGAGGCTAACATACATTATCCTATAAGGCTTGCATACTATAAAATTATAAATGAAGAAGCAGAAAAACAAGAAAAAGAAAAATTTGGAATTCAAGTAGTAAAAATAGAATATAAAAAAGAAAAGACCAAAATAGAAAATAAAAAGATAAAACATATAACAAATGAAGAAACAAAAATAGAAGAAGTACTAAAGATACTAAGAAAAAATGAAGTTACACCAATAATAGTAGATGACGTTTTAAGTGACTTTAATGTAAAATTTGCTTAAAAAAGCTTGCAAAATACAGAAAAGTAAGCTAGAATACTAAAGAAGAAGCAAAAATAAGGAGGATTACATGGCAGATAAATTAGTAATACTAGAATCACCAGCAAGAGCCAACACCATAAAAAAATTCTTAGGTGGAAGCACAAAAGTAGTAGCATCTATGGGGCACATAAGAGACCTACCAAAATCAAAAATGGGTATAGATATAGAACATGACTTTGAACCAGAATACATAAATATTAGAGGAAAAGGAGACCTAATAAAAAGCCTAAAAAAAGATGCTAAACAAGCAAAAAAAATATATATCGCAACTGACCCTGACCGTGAAGGGGAAGCAATAGCATGGCATTTAGCAACTTTATTAAACGAGGAAAAAAACAAAATAACAAGAGTAACATTCAACGAAATAACAAAAAACGCTGTACAAAAAGCAATAAAAGAGCCAAGAGATATAGACTTAAACCTAGTAGATGCACAACAAGCAAGACGTGTACTAGATAGAATAGTAGGCTACAAAATGAGTCCAGTACTATGGAAAAAAGTAAGAAGAGGATTATCAGCTGGAAGAGTACAATCAGTAGCAGTAAAATTAATAGTAGACAGAGAAGAAGAAATAGAAAACTTTAAACCAGAAGAATACTGGAATTTATATGCTAATTTACAAGACAAAGACAGCAAAAAAGAATTTGAAGCAAGATTTCATGGAAAAAACGGTAAAAAACAAGAAGTTCATTCTGAAGAAGAAATGAACAACATTCTAAAAGACTTAAAACAAGCAAAATACATAATACAAGAAGTAAAAAAAGGAGAAAAGAAAAGAAACCCTGCACCACCATTTACAACAAGCACAATGCAACAAGAAGCATCAAGAAAACTAGGATTTACACTAAAGAAAACCATGTCAGTAGCACAAGGGTTATATGAAGGTGTCAAAATGCCGGAAAAAGGCACAGTTGGTCTAATAACATACATGAGAACAGACTCAACAAGAATATCAGAAGAAGCAAGAGCAGCAGCAAAAAGCCATATAGTAGCAACATATGGTGAAAAATACTATGAAAACAGATATTACAAAACCAGTAAAGACGCACAAGATGCCCATGAAGGTATTAGGCCTACATATGCAGACTTAGAACCAGAAAGCATAAAAGATTATTTAAACAAAGACCAATACAAACTATACAAACTAATATACAATCGTTTTATGGCAAGTCAAATGTCAGCAGCAATTTATGACACAATGGCAGTATCAATAGATGCAAACAATTATACATTTAAGGCAAATGGTCAAACTATTCGTTTTAAAGGATTTATGACACTATATGTAGAAGGAACAGATATGCAAGAACAAGAAGAACAAGGAATGTTACTAGATTTAAAAGAAAAACAAGAACTAGTACTTAAAAAGCTAAATCCAAAACAAAGCTTTACAGAACCACCACCAAGATATACAGAAGCAAGCCTAGTAAAAGCATTAGAAGAAAAAGAAATAGGAAGACCAAGTACATATTCACCAACAATAACAACAATCTTAGAAAGAAGATATATAGAAAAAATACAAAAGCAATTACATCCAACAGAGCTTCGGAAGAATTGTAAACAAATTACTAACAGAAAACTTCACAGACGTTATCAACGTAGAATTCACAGCAAAAATAGAAAATGAATTTGACGAAATAGCAGGAGGAAAAGAACAATGGAAAAAAATGATAAGAGAATTCTATGGACCATTTGAAAAAGAAATACAAAAAGTAGAAAAAGAACTAGAACATGTAGAATTAGTAGACGAAGTATCAGACGTACAATGTGAAAAATGTGGAAGAATGATGGTTTACAAATTTGGAAGATATGGCAAATTTTTAGCATGTCCAGGATATCCAGAATGCAAAAACGCAAAACCAATAATAGAAACAATAGATGTACCATGTCCAAAATGTGGAGCAACAGTACAAGTTAGAAAAACCAAAAGAAAGAGAAATTACTACATATGTGAAAACAACCCAGCATCATGTGATTACATATCATGGAACAAGCCAAAAAAAGGAGAGAAGTGGAATCCAGAAGAAGCAGAAGAAGTAAAAAAAGAAACAACAAAAAAACCACGAAAAACAGCAAGAAAAACAAAAGCAACTAAAAAAACTACCAAAAAAAAATAAGATAAAATTCCTTTTTGGGCATAATTGGGACAGGCACAGTTGTTCCCATTTGGGCATAATTGGGACAGGTTACCTAAGTATCTCTAAAAAGATGAAATTTTTTAGAAAGGTTGCAACTGTTTAATGAAAGAACAAATTTGAAAGCATTAAATGAGCATGACTTTAACTTTACTCTTTTGCTTTCATAATATAAAAATAAAAGTTAAATAGTTGTTTCCTTGACAATTGCTCATAAATTTGCTATTATTATAAATGCATTTAGGAATAAAACAGTTTATTCATGAATACAATGGAATTAGTAGAAGAAAAAATAGCCTTGGCGAGGGCAAAAATATCTTTGAAAATTCAGCAATTCGCAGGTATAGTTTAGTGGTAAAACATAACCTTGCCAAGGTTAAGTTACGGGTTCGATTCCCGTTACCTGCTCCATATATGGCGAGTTAGCCAAGCGGTAAGGCACGAGTCTGCAAAACTCTGATGGTGGGTCCGACTCCCACACTCGCCTCCAAAAAATTAGCATTTTAAGCAAATGGTACAGAGTATCACAAAGTATCATGTAAAGGCCACAAAATGCAGAAATACTCTCTTTATAAGGGAGTATTTTTTGTTTTAGAGCATAGATACCTATCATAGATTATCACAGTTTAGTATAAAATTTGCTGTACAATTGCTGTACTTTGGTGTAAACAAATTTTTACAGTATAGATAAAATACATTAAATAATAAGTTGTTGTATATCTGTATTATGATTTAGTGTTTTATTACTCTTTATTTAGATTTTTTGATAACGTAATTAATAAATTAAATTTATTAATTTAGTTAGCTACAAAAATATGCAAAATTTTGTTTTGTTCGCTTGTATTATTGCAAAATATGTAGTATAGTAGTTAAAGATAGAAATGAGATAGCAGATATGTTGTGGCTACCACTTTCAATACTCGATATATTCGAGAGCAAGGAGGTGGTTGTTTATGGGATTTATATTAACTCTAATATATGCTTTGGGATTTTCCCTAACTGTAAACGTAGCCTTATTGTGTATTATATACATAATGTGGACTAATAAACAATAAAAAACAACACATTCTGCTTTAGTCGGTAGGAATGTGTTGTTACTATATATATGGTAGTCACATTTCTGTGACTCTCACTTTCTATCTATATTATACACAGATTTTTAGGAAAAGTCAAATAAAATTTTATACTAACTGTAAGGAGTGATATGTTATGAATTTAAAAGATAAAGTGGCTATAGTAACAGGGGGAAGCAATGGAATTGGTGAAGCTATAGCAAACAAATTAAAAGAATTAGGAGCTAAAGTAATCATATTTGATATAAAAGAACCAAAATCTGCATTTGAGTATTATAAAGTAAATATAACAAAGGATGAAGAAATAAAAAAATCTGTTAATTTAATAGATAAAGTAGATATATTAGTTAATAATGCAGGAATATATTTTGAGAAATATATTGAACAAACAACGGACGAAGATATAGACAATATGGTAGATGTAAATATAAAGGGAACTTTTAAAGTTACAAGGAATTTAATTGATAAGTTAAAGGAAAACAAAGGATGTATTGTGAATATTGCTTCTTGCTTGGGATTAGTTCCAGAATTAACATCACCTTTATATTGTACAACCAAAGCCGGAATTGTTATGTTTACTAAATGCTTAGCACAAGAATATGCAAATTTAGGAATTAGAGTTAATTGCGTTTTACCTGGTCCAATTTTGACAGAATTATTGGAAACAAGTTTTAAAAATGAAGAACAAAAAATAAAATGTGAAAATAGAATTCCAATAAAACGAATTGGAACACCAAATGAAGTTGCAAATGTAGTTGCCTTTTTATGCAGTGAGGACGCTTCATATGTAACAGGAGGAATTTATTCTGTAGATGGTGGAGTTTCTACATCTAGTATTTATTCTAAATGAATCTATATTAAATATGCTCCATAATAGAACCTTAATTATTATTTTAAAACAATATTAAGCAATAATTTTTTAAATATGCTGTACAATTGCTGTACATTATTGTAAACCAATTTTTATAGTGTACATATCAATAAGTTATAGTGTATCTATATTATTATTTAGTGTTTTATTACTCTTTATTTAAAAATTTTAATAGTTTAATACATCAATTAAATTTATTACTTTACTTAGTTACAAAAATATGCAAAATTTTGTTTTGTCCGCTTGTATTATTGTAAATAATGTAGTATAGTAGTTAAGGATAGAAATGGGACGAGCAATGTGTGTTGCCACTTTGACTTAGATAGCTTGCTATCAGAAAGTGAGGTGGTGTTTATGAGTTTTATATTATTCTTAATATTAGCCTTAATGGCATCAGTTACTCTAAACGTAGCCTTATTGACAGTTTGTTACATACAATATGTTAATAAAATTATAGATAAGGAATAAAA
>CATLUC010000018.1:19023-20229 GCA_950059165.1 uncultured Clostridium sp. | reverse complement strand
AATTAGAGATCGAAAAAGATAAAGTTATAAAAAAAATAGAAAATTATAAAAGACAAGCAGGTATAAAATACAATCAACTAATAGAAAAAATAAAAAAGGAAAGAGAAAAATGAAAGTAGCTTTTTTTCATGATGCAAAATTAGGGGAATACAATGGGAAATTTTATACATCAGGAGGATTAACAAATAATTATTTACAAAGATATTTAAAATTTTTTGCAAAATTAACACTATGTACAAGAAAAAATAAAATACAGACAGAAGAAGAAACAAAAAAAATGTCTGCTTGTATAAGTGATAATATAGAATTTAATGGAATTGAAAAACTTAGCTTAAGTTCATTATTGTGGGGAAAAGATAGAAAGAAAATTCAAGAAAATGTAAATAATAATGATTTTTGTATAATAAGATTACCTAGTTTTATTGGTATTTTTGCTTGTATGGAAGCAAGAAAACAAAAAAAGAATTATTTAATAGAAATGGTAGGATGTGCTTTTGATGCTTTGTGGAATTATGGACAACTTAGTAAAAAAATAGTAGCACCTATATTTGCCATATTAAATAAATATGAACTAAAAAGAGCAAAAAATGTTATATATGTTTCTAATAAATTTTTACAAAGAAGATATCCAACTAATGGAAACTATATAGCCTGCTCGGACGTTAATATAGAAACTATTGAAAATGATAATTTAGAAAGAAGAATTAGAAAAATTAACAATAATGACGAAGATAAAAATATTATTTATAAATTTGGAATTATAGGTTCTTTAAATGTAGACTACAAAGGACATGAAACAGCAATACAAGCTATGTCTAAAATAAAAAATGAAATAGATTTTGAATTACATTTCTTAGGAAGTGGAGATAAAAGTCGCTGGATAGAAATGACTAAAAAATACAAAATAGAAGATAAAATATTTTTTGACGGAGTATTACCACATGAAGAAGTAAATAAATGGTTAGATGATATAGATATTTATTTAATTCCAAGTTTAACAGAAGGTATGCCAAGAGCGTTAATTGAAGCAATGAGTAGAGCTTGCCCTGCAATAGGTACAAAAGTAGGTGGTATTCCAGAACTTTTAGAAAAACAAATGCTAATAAACAAGAAAGATGCTGAGCAGTTAGTAAAAAAAATAAAAGAGTTAATTAAAAATAAAGAAAAAATGATAGAACAAGCAAACAGAAATTTTAATAAAAGTTT
>CATLUC010000018.1:5236-18980 GCA_950059165.1 uncultured Clostridium sp. | reverse complement strand
AGCAATTTTATAATAAAATGTTAAAGGAGATTAAAATAAGTGAGTGCAAGTAGAGTGCTACATATAGTAAATAAAATGGGATATGGTGGAATTGAGACTTTTTTAATGAACATTTATAGAAATATAGATAAAAATCAGATACAATTTGATTTTGCAGTCCATACAAAAGAACAAGGAGATTATGATGAAGAAATAAAAAAATTAGGTGGAAATATTTATTACTTTACACCAAGAAGAAAAAGTGTGATACAATATAAAAGAGATTGGGAAAAATTTTTATCAGAAAATAAGAATAAATATGTTGCAATACATATGCACAGCAGCTCATTAACAACAATATTACCATTAAAAATAGCAAAAAAATATGGAATAAAAAAAAGATTTATCCATGCACATAATACATATCAAAAAGGAAGAATTCATAACATTTTAAATAAGTTCAATCAAAAAAACATTGACAAAATTGCTACAAAATGTTTTGCATGTTCAACAGAAGCAGGAAAATATGTATATGGAAATAGACAATTTGAATTGATTAACAATGCAATTGATGCATCTAAATATAGTTTTAATATAGAAAAACGTAATCAAATAAGAAAAGAAATGGGAATAGAGGACAATTTGGCAATTTTACATATAGGGAGATTTAATTACCAAAAAAACCATCAATTCTTAATCAATATATTTGAAGAAATAGCCAAACAAGAAGAAAAAGCAAAGCTATTTTTAATTGGAGTAGGTGAATTACAACAAACCATAAAAAATATGGTAAAAGAAAAAAACATTGAAAATAAAGTATATTTTTTAAACACAAGAAATGATATAAATGAAATAATGCAAGCAATGGACATATTAGTTTTTCCATCTTATCATGAAGGATTACCAGTTGTTTTAATAGAGGCACAAGCAGCAGGACTTAAAATATTTGCCTCTGATAAAATAACCAAAGAAGTTAAAATAACAAATTTATTAGAATTTATATCATTAGATGTTACACAAAAAAAATGGGCAAAGCTTATTTTAGAAAATAAGAATTACAAAAGAGAGGATACGGAAAAAGAAATATTAAAGGCACATTATGAAATGAAAGAATTAGTAAATAAACTAAAAATGTATTATTTGAACTAAACAAAAGAGAAAGGATAGGAAATAAACAATGGATAAAGAAAAATTATTAAGTATTTCTATAATTATGATAAGTATTTTAATATTGATAATATTGATGCTAATTTATGGAAACTTACAAGAAATAACAGATGTGCAAAGCAAGATAGTAGAAGTTTCGTATATTGCTCTTTTTGTATCAATTTATTGTATAATAACATCACTAAGAGAAAAGATAAAATGGTATAATTTATTTTTTCTATATTTGATTTTTTTTGTTGTTTTCCTATTTGGACAAGTTTTTAACAGATATTTAATTAACTTTATAGACAAAGACTTATATGACTTAACAAGAGAAATCGACGCTAGAAATATTGCACAAGCAATTATAATTTCAACTTATTGTTTATTAGGAATGCACATAGGGGGATTATTAGCTAATATAATACATAAAAAGAAAATAAATATGAAGGAAAAAAACATCGAAATAGACGAAAAAAGGCAAAATTCTTCAATGAGAATACTTGGTATTATATTGATAGCAATATCAATAGTTTTTGCATTATCTAGTTTGTGGAAAGATTTTACACTTGTAATACGAGGTGGATATTCTAGTGTGTATAGTGATTTCACAGTAGGAATAGATAGTTGGAAAGATAGACTAATTCCATTTTTCTATATAGGTTTGTTAATCTTAATGGTTTCATATAAAGACAATATAAAAATAGCTAGATGTATTTTTTTAATAAATATGTTTTATAGTGGTATGCAAATATTTTTAGGAGCAAGAGGATTGCCAATACTTAGTGTTTTAATGATTGTAATTACTTGGCATATTTGTGTAAAAAAAGTAAAGAAAAAAACGGCTATTATAATTATAATTTCAATTATACCTGTTGCAACATTAATTTCTATGATTAGAGAAGTAAGAAGTTATCCTATGTCACAATGGCTTGGAAACATGGACAAAATTATAGTTGATACAATTAAAGAAAACCCAATATCAACAGCGATAAATGAAATGGGAACAGCAATTTATCCAACAGCAGCAACAATTAGTATTTTTCCAGATAATAGAGATTATAAGTATGGTAGTACATATTGGTATGGAATAAAAGGAATTATACCTAATTTAGGAAGTGAATTAAGTAAAGCAAAAGTTTATGGAGATATACAAGAAGAAGTATCACAATACTATGGATTATCATTTGGAGGCTCTGTAATTGAAGACTTATATGCAAATTTTGGAATGTATGCTATTTTATTTATGATAGCAATTGGATTTGGAATGAATAAATTACAAATAAAAATGGAATATGAAAATAGTAGAAATAAAATTATATATCCATTATATGCAACTATGTGTATTCAAATTATTTGGACAGTAAGAAATAATATTAACCCTATTTTTAGATATTTTGTATGGTATATTATCACAACATATTTGTTATATAAAATTTTATATACTTCAATAGGCAAAAAAAGTAGAGAGGATGTAAAAAACAATGAGCCAGAAAATGGTTACAATTATAATTCCAATGTATAATGTGGAAAAATACATAAAAAAATGTATTTTAAGTATTATAGAACAAACTTATAAAAATATTGAAATTTTAGTTTTAGATGATGCATCTACAGACCAATCCTTAGATGTAGTAAAAGAATACGAAAAAAAAGATAAAAGAATACAAGTAAAATCTTTTAGTATAAACAAAGGAGCAGATTATGCAAGAAAACAAGGGATTTTGCTAGCAAAAGGGCAATATATTATGTTTGTAGATGCAGATGATTGGATAGACAAACAAACTATTGAAAAATGTATAGAAAGCATAGAAAAATATAATTGTGATATTGTAAGATTTGGAATAGTAAGAGAACTATTAACACAAAATAGAAAAATATATTTTAAAAAATTTTGTGAAAAAGAAACATATGTAAAAAAAGAAGATTTTACAAAATATATTTATCTAGATATAATAACTACATACAATTATAATTCTATGTGTGGACAAATAATAAAAAAAGAATTATTACAAGAAAATCTAGAAGAAAATAACTTAATTATGGCAGAGGATTTATATTTGAATTTGAATTTATTAAATAAAGTAGAAAGTGTTGTACTTTTACCAGATTATTTATATCATTATAGATATAACGAAAAAAGTGTAACAACTATAAATACTAAAGAAAAAATAGAAAAAAAATTAGCAGATATCATAATAGTATATGCCAAATTTTTTGATTACATAGAAAAGTGGAATTTAAAGAAAGAATACGAAAAAACAGTATCTCTTAGAATTTTAAGAGAAATTACTAACCAATATTTATGCTTGTTTTTAATAAAAAATATAAATATTAAGGAAATACAAGAAATTGACAAAAATATTACAAATCAAGATATTATGAATAAAATACGAAATACGATAACAATAGGAGATGTAAAAAAAAGCAATTATGAAAATATAAAAGCGATGGAATATCTATTGAATGGAAATTTTAAAAAACTTCATGTACAGGCTAAGATGATTTACAAAAATAAAATGAAGATTAAAAAAATGATAAAAAAGTTCTTTGTGTATAAAAAATAAGGAGAAAAAAATGCGTTCAACTAATTCAATCAAAAATGCAGTAGTAGCAACAGCTATGAACCTAATTACAATTTTAATAGGATTTGTAGCACAAAAAATATTTATTGATGTTTTAGGAACTGAATATTTAGGAATAAATGGTCTGTTTACAAATATACTTTCAATGCTTGGAATTATAGAGTTAGGATTAGGTTCAGCTATAATCTATCATTTATACAAGCCAATTGCAGACAAAGACACTGAAAAAATAAAATCATTGATGCAATTTTACAAAATAGGTTATAGAATAATCGCATTACTTGTGACAATAATAGGATTACTTATAATTCCATTTATAGGATTTATAGTAGGGGAAGTAACAATTACAACAAATATTGTTTATATTTACATTTTGTTTTTAATTGACATAGTAGTTTCATACCTATTAAGTTATAAACGTTCTATTTTATATGCTAATCAACAAACATATATTGTAAATGTAATCCATATAGGATATATAATTATAATGAATATAGCACAATTGATAGCTTTAATTACAACTAAAAACTTTATTTTATATTTATGGATAAAAATCATATGTAGAATTCTAGAAAACGTTGTAATCACTGTAATTGCAAATAGAATATATCCATATATAAAAAGCAAAGAAACAAAACAATTAGATGCAAAAGTGAAAAAAAGTATTTTTACAAAAGTAAAGGGACTGGTTTATCACAAAATTGGAAGTTTTATTGTATTAGGAACAGACAATATTATAATTTCTACTTTTTTAGGAATAACAACTGTTGGACTATATTCAAATTATAATCTAATAATGCAAGCTTTAAACAGTTTGTTTACACAAGTGTTTAACTCTATTACAGCAAGTGTAGGAAATTTGTTAGTAGAAAAAGATGGTAAAAAATCTTATGATATTTATAAAAATATGTTGTTTTTAAATTCATGGATTTATGCTTTTGCATCAAGTGGAATTTTGTGTATAATAGAACCATTTATTAAGGTATGGATAGGTGGACAATATTTATTACCATTAAGTGTTTTAATAACACTAGTTATAAATTTTTATATACAAGGAATGAGGAAAACTTGCAATACATTTAAAGAGGCAGCAGGAATATTTTATGAAGATAGATATGTGCCACTAATAGAATCGCTTATAAATATCATAACTTCTATTATACTTGTAAAAATATTTGGTTTAGTTGGTGTATTTTTAGGAACAATTATTAGCACAATAATAATATTTTTTTACAGTTATCCTAAATTTGTATATATGCCTTTGTTTGAAAAAACATATATACAGCACTTAAAAGATTATATTCCATATATAATAATAAGCATATTAGCTGTTGGAGCAACTTATTTTATAACATCAAATATATATGTAGAAAATTTGATTTTACAAATACTAATAAATTTAATAATAGTATGTGTAATTCCAAATATAATTTATTGGTTGGCATTTCATAAAACAAGTCAATTAAAGTACTATAAACAACTTTTGAAAAATATAAAAAATAAAAATGGAGGAATTTTATGATATTTGAAATAATTAGTGTAATTATTGGAATAGTTAAATTATCAATATATAAGTTATGCAACTTTAATAAAATTTATTTTAAAACATTTCCTAAAATGAATTGTAATTTTAAAATTGCAATGAAAAAAAATACAAAGTTAGAAATAGGAAAGAACCTAAGGGTAAGAAACAATGTTACATTTAGAGCTAATTATGAAGGAAAAATAAAAATAGGAAATGATTGTTTCTTTAATGATAATTGTTCTCTAAATTCACAAGATGAAATTATATTAGGAAATAATTTGAAATGTGGTCAAAATGTAATGTTCTTCGACCATGACCATGATTATAAACACGATATCGATAAATTTATAACAAAAAGTATTGTCGTTGGAGATAATGTTTGGATTGGTGCAAATAGTATAATATTAAAGGGAGTTAATATAGGGAATAATGTTGTTATAGCAGCAGGGTCTATAGTAAGAGAAGATATACCAAATAATTCCATGTTTTATCAAGAAAAAAAATCAACAATAAAAAATTTACTTACGTAGAAGTATTTGATTTTTTAACAGACCCCAACAGCTTGCAATACTAAAGTTTATATTAACAAACCATAAGCTAAAAAAAAAACAAAAAAAATCACTAAAAACACTTGCACATATATGTAAAAAATGGTATAATAAAAATAGTTTGATTAGGGAGGAAATAAAATGAGAAAATTAATCGCAAGCATAATTTTATTTGTAATGGTAGCAATACTTGCTACAACAGTTGTAAGAGCTACAACAGCTAGTACATTAGCAGATGATTTATATAAAGTAGGAGCAAAATATGGAATGACATCAGCACACAAAGTAAAAGTAGAAAGATATGTATCAGACAATAATGTAACAAATAGCCAAGCAGAACAAGTAATGGCAAAAGCAAATGAAGCAGTTAAAATAATGGAAGCTGCTGGAACAACAGACTTTAACAAATTAACAGCAGAACAAAAAAACCAAATTAAAACACTTGCAAACGAGGCTGCAAGTATTGTTGGACTAACATTAACATTTAAAAATGGAACTGTAGAAATTTACAAAGATGGAAAAAGAGTTGAAGCTTTAACTGCAAACTCTGGAAAATTAGCATATACAGGAAATAATGTAAATTTAGTTTTAGTTGTTTCTTCAGTAGTAGTAGCCCTAGCTGCAGGTTTTACAATAAGAAAGAAATTTGCTAATGCATAAAATTATGAAAAAAACAATAAAAGCAACTATTATAAGCATAATAGTTGCTTTATTTATTAGTATTGCAATGATATTAACTATACGTCTTTTCTTTAGGGCAGAAATAGATGAAACAATATCATTAATAGGCAAGGTATCAATAGATATTGAAAACAAAAAAATAGAGCCAACAGTAATAGATGCTAAAAAACAACAAATAAAAAACTATCCGGAATATGGCTCACAATATGCAACAATTGAAATACCCAAAATAGGTGTTAACTTACCAGTATACTATGGCGATACTTTGGAAATATTAAAAAACGGAGTGGGACATTCAAGTGGAAGCTATTTTCCAGGAGAAAATGGCTCAATTATTTATATGGGGCACAATTCTGCCAAAATGTTTCGTAGATTTTCTGAATTACAAATTGGAAATGAAATTACAGTAAAAACAAACTATGGAGAATATAAATATAAAATATATGATATGCAACTAATAAATGAAACTGAAACAGAAAAATTGCCAATTCAAAAAGAAGAAGAAATATTGATGGTGTATACATGCTATCCATTTAACAATATAGGCTATGCAACACAAAGATACGTAATATACGCGAGACCTAGTTGAAACATAATTACCAAAAACTTTTATTTTATAAATACAACTAAATATAAAAATTATCAAAACGCTTAGGTCGAGCTAATTTTAGAATAGCATGATTAAAAAAAAACTTAGGTAATAAAGTAATACAAAATGCACATGAAAAGGAGAAAATCATGGAAACAGTAGTAAAAAATATTGTAAATTATGTCCTATCAACCCTAATTGCTATATGTATTATTATATTTTTGATAATACAATTAGCTTCTTCTAGTATATTAAGCAAAAAATATATATTATCAAAATTAGATGAAATAGACTATTATGGAAAAATACAAAAAGATGTACAATCAAACTTTGAAAATTATATACATCAATCAGGATTAGACGAAACAGTATTAGAAAATATAGTTTCAAAAGAAAAAGTAAAAAAAGACACACAATTAATGATAAGTAGTATATATGATGGAATAGAAGAAACAATAGACATACAAGAAATAAAAGATAAATTAAATAAAAATATAGAAGAATTTTTAGGAAATAAGCAAACAACAAATGAACAAAAAGAGGCAATAAACACATTAGTAGAAAAAATATGTAGTGAATACACATCTACATTATCACATTACAAATTTGAAAATAAAATTAATGAATATTACACAAAAGTAAAAAAATACATAGAAATAGTAGAAAAGGCTTCCTTAGTTGTAATAGCAGTAATAACTATTTTGTTATTATTATTAAACATGAAAAAACTTTACAAAGCATTTTCAGTATTTGGAACATCTTTAACAATTGCAGGTTTTTTCATGACAATAGTAAATTTATTTATAAATTCCAAAATAAAAATAGAAACAATCTTACTATTAAATGAAGCAATATCAAATATTATAAAAAACATACTAACCCAAGTGTTAAGCAATACAAAAATATATGCATACAGCTTAATTGCAGTAGGAATTTTACTAACAGTAATTGCTAATTTTATACATAATCAAATAAAATATAAGAAAAATCATAAATAATATTGCAAAAAAACAAAGTTCAATGTATACTATAAAAGAAAAATAACAAATGAAAAATAGAAAGGAAAAAGGAAAACCATGGAAGAATTAGATTTAAAAGAACTATTTAATCTATTTTGGAGTAAAAAAATCCAAATAATAATAATTGTATTGATATTTAGCATCATTGGTTTTATATATACGATACTTTTTACAACACCAATGTATAGCTCATATACAACATTAGTATTAGCATCATCAGGAAATGAAAATATTAGTACAAACACAAGTATAACAGCAACAGAAATAACAATTAATTCAAAATTAGTAGCAACTTACAGCGAATTAGTAAAAAGCAAAAACGTATTAAGAGAAGTAATCCAAAATTTAGGAATAGACATTGATGAAGACACATTAAGAAAAAACGTTTCAGTTAATGCAAGAAAAGACACAGAATTAATAGAAATAACAGTTAGAAATGAACAAGCAGCAAATGCAGCTAAAATAGCAAACGAGATAGCAGAAGTTTTTATGGAGAAAGTAAAAGACATTTATAGTATAGATAATGTGCAGATAGTAGATGTAGCAGAAATATCAAACTCGCCTTCTAATATAAACCATGTAAAAGATATAATCATATTTGCCTTTATAGGTGTAGTTGTATCAATTGGATATGTATTAATTAGTAATATGTTAGATACAACAATAAAAACAGTAGAAGACATAGAAAAGGAATATGATTTACCAGTTTTGGTTTCTATCCCAATGATTGAAGACCTAGGAGAAGAAAGGAGGAACAGAAGATAATGAAAAACGAAGTAGTAGCACATATTGACCCAAAATCTCCTATTTCAGAGATTTTTAGAACATTAAGAACAAATATACAATTTATAAACAATGATAAAAAAACAAAAACATTATTAGTAACTTCTACTTTTCCAGGAGAAGGAAAAAGTTGGATAACTGCAAATTTAGCAGTAACATTTGCACAAGCAGGAAAAAAAGTAGTATTGATAGACGCAGACATGAGAAAAGGCAGACAATACGCAATTTTTGGAGCAAAACCAAAGCCAGGATTATCAAATTTTTTATCAGAAGTAGGAATAAAAGAAGAAGAAAATATAAGCAGAGAAATTATGAACTGTATGCAAAAAACAGAGGTAAAAAACTTATATATAATTCCAGCAGGAAGCATACCACCAAACCCTTCAGAACTATTAGTATCTAGCAAAATGATTAAATTATTAGAAAAATTAGAAAGTGTATGTGATATAGTAATTATAGATGGTACACCATGTGAATTAGTAACAGATAGCTTAATTTTATCTAGAATGGTAGATTCTACAATAATTGTAACAGCACATAAAGTAACCAAAAAAGATGCATTAGCAAGAGTTGTTAAAAATGTACAAAACGTAGGTGGCAATATAACAGGAGTATTAATAAATAAAATGCCTGTATCTACAAAAAGGTATGAAGAAAGATATTATTATTATGGTAAAGACCCAAGCTTTTTCAATGATAATATAAAACAAGTAAAAAAAGTACCACCAATAGAAATACAAAAGCCAATAGTAAACAATAGAGAAAACCAAAAAACAGAAGACATTTTAAAACAAATGAATGAATATCTAGATAAAACCAAGAGGAGAAAAGATAAATGATAGACATACATTCTCATATATTACCAAATATTGATGATGGTGCAAAAAATATACAAGAAACCCTACATTTGTTGCAAGAAGCACAGCAAGTAGGGTTTCAAGCAATTGTTTCAACTTCACATTATATGGAAGGATATTATGAAACAAATGTGCCAGAACGTGAAATGTGGATAAAAATAATTTATGAAAAGGGACAAGAGGAAAACATAAACCTAAAATTATATTTAGGAAATGAAATTTATATGTCAGAAAATATAGTTAAACTATTAGAAAACGGCAAAGCTTCTACAATAAATGATACTAGCTATGTACTTTTTGAAATGCCTTTAAATGTAGAACCTTTAAACTTATATAATGTAATTTATGAAATGCTAGAGAACAAGCTAATTCCAATATTGGCACATCCAGAAAGATATTTTTTTGTACAACAAAGCCCAGATTTAATCTATGATTTGATAGAAAAAGGAGTTTATATGCAAGCAAATTATGCAAGCATTATAGGATATTATGGGTCAAGAGCACAAGTAATAGTAAAGAAACTATTAGAAAATAATATGGTACACTTTTTAGGAAGTGATGTACATAGAAAAAATACAATTTATCCAAAAATTCCAGAGATATTAACAAAACTAGAAAAAATAGTAGGAAAGGAAGAGCTAGAAAAACTAACAACAATAAATCCAAAACTCGTATTACAAAACAAAAGAATACAAATAAATAATCCGAATAAAATAGAACTAACACTAAAAGAAAAGCTAATTATGAAATTACGCAAATAAAAATATTAATAGTACAAAACTATATAATTGCATATATAAAGAATTGGGAAAGGAAAGATGTTAAAATGAGAAAGTATTTTGGAACAGATGGAATTAGAAGAGTAGCTAATACAGAACTAACACCAGAATTAGTATATAAAGTAGCAAAAGCAGGAGCTTATGTGTTGTCAAAGCATAGCGACCATATGCCAACTATTTTAATTGGAAGAGATACACGTATTTCAGGTAACTTGATTGAAAGTGCTATGGTAGCAGGATTTTTGAGCTATGGAGCAAATGTAAAATTATTAGGAGTTATTCCAACACCAGCAGTAGCATATTTGACAAGAAAATTAAATGCAGATGCAAGTGTAGTTATTTCAGCATCACATAATTCTTATGAATTTAATGGAATTAAATTTTTTAGTAATAAAGGGATGAAAATTTCAGATACATTAGAAGAAGAGATAGAACAAATAATGGAATCTGGGAAATTAGACGAATTAACAGCATTTGGAGATAAAATAGGTGTTTTGGAATATAATGAACAATTAAAGGACAAATATGTTGAATTTTTCCAAGAAACTTTTAAAAACTCATTAGAACAACAAAAGAACGAAGACTTTGTAGTTGGAATAGACACAGCAAATGGGGCAACAAGTGATGTTGCAAAAAAAATATTTGAAGCATTAAAAATTCCATATAAAATTATTAACAACAATCCAAATGGTATAAATATCAACCAAAATTGTGGGTCAACACATTTAGAGGGACTTAAAAAATTTGTAGTAGAAAACAAGTTAAGTTTAGGTGTTGCCTATGATGGAGATGGAGATAGATGTTTAGCAATTGATGAAAAAGGAAATGAAATAGATGGCGACAAACTAATGGCAATAATTGCTAAAAGCTTAAAACAAAAAGGAAAGCTAAAAAAAGACACAATTGTTGCAACAGTTATGAGTAATTTAGGCTTAAATAAATATGCTAAAAATAATAACTTAACACTAATACAAACAAAAGTAGGAGACCGTTATGTACTAGAAGAAATGCTAAAACAAGATTTCAACATAGGTGGAGAACAATCAGGTCATGTAATATTACTAGACTATAATCCAACAGGAGATGGAATTCTAACATCTTTGATGCTAATACAAGCTATTTTAGAAACCAAGAAAAAAGCTTCTGAATTAGGGGATATTGTTAAGTTGTATCCACAAGTATTAGTAAATGCAAAAGTAAACAGTAGCAAAAAATATGATTATGACAAAGATGAAACAATAAAACAAGCAATAGAAAACCTAGAAAAAGAATTTGACGGAAATGGTAGAGTTTTAATTAGACCATCTGGAACAGAGCCACTTGTAAGAGTTATGATAGAAGGAGAAGACCAAGAATACATAACAAAAAAAGCTCAAGAAATAGCAAACTTAATACAAGAAAGATTGTTATAAGACATAATATTATAAGAAGTCTGCCCCAATCGCCGTCGCTTTTAGCTCCGTTGGTCGCTACGTGGATAACTTAAAAAATATATAACCACTTATACAAAATTTAGATTATTAAAGCTGTTATTGTAACAAAAATGTAATAAAAAAATAACAAAAAAGTGTTGAATAAAAATGCAAATAATGATAACATATAAATGTAGGTAAAACAAAAGAAAACGGAGGGGATTATATGTTCATTTTTGATATATCAAATCCATTAACCCTAATATTAATGCTAGCAGCAACTGTATTATTAATATTTTTAGCACAAGAGATAAAAAAGAGTTATGTAGCAGCAATATTACTGTTTGCATACTTAATTGTATTAATTATGCATGTAGCACAAATGGCAACATTACCAGAAGAATTCAGATATATGTTATCAACATTATCTAGATGTATTGCAATTGACTTCATATTTGTTTTAATTACATTCTTCTCTTATTTATGGGTAGATGACATAGAAGCAAAGGCAGAAGGCAAAAAAAGCATTGATAACAGTTTGGACTGGTTTTGGAAAAAAATATAACATTAATATAAAAAAGATGGTATTCTAAATAAAATAGAATCCATCTTTTTTATACGTTTTGGGCATAATTGCAAAGTACTTAGAATATACATATATATAGGAGAATTTTGGACAAGGACAAGGAGAAGTATATGTTTAATGTTACAGTACTTAAAATGAAAGATATAAAAAAGTATTTATTAGGAATGTTAGCAACAATTATGGTAGTATTTATTATAAGTAAATATATTCCAAAGAATAATAATATGTTAAGTTGCCTAAAACAAACTATTCCAACAGTAGCAAATACTCATCAAGAATATGAACAAAAGGCTAATGAAAAAGATGTTTTAAAAGGTGTACTCAAGACACAAATAAGTTCTATGCAAACTATGGAAGATGAAGAAAATATAGAAGATAGTATAGAGATAGATGAGAGCACAAAACAAGTAGCTACAAATGAGCAAGATGAACAAACACAAAATATTGAGACTGCACAAACAGATTTGCAAACACAAGTTATTACAAATAATCCTATTACAGAAAAGTATCAAAGTGAATATGGGAAGGTAAAAGTAAAAAATGAAACAGAATTTGAACTTACACAAGATATGTTAAAGCCAGATATTACAATAGAAAATAAAAATATTGTGTTATTCCATACACATAGCTGCGAAAGTTATACATCAAGTGAAAAATACCAATATACTCCAACAGGAACATATAGGACAACAGATTTGAATTATACTGTAACAAGAGTTGGAACAGAGCTCGAAAATCAACTAAAACAATATAATTATAATGTGGTTCATAGCACTTCTTATCATGATTATCCTTCTTATAATGGTTCATACACACGTTCACTAGAAACTGTGGAAAATATTTTAAAAACAACACCGTCAGATATTGTAATAGATGTACATAGAGATGCAATTGGTAGTAGAAGTGATTATGCACCAATAGTTAAAATAGGAGAAAATGATGTGGCAGCCCAAATAATGTTTGTAATTGGTACAAATAATGGTGGGTTGTGGCATCCAAATTGGAATCAAAATTTAAAGTTTGCAGTTAAGATACAGGAAAAGGCAGAAGAGATGTACCCAGGATTATTTAAGCCAATCATGCTTACAAAATCAAGGTATAATCAACATACAGCTAAATATGCAAGTATAATAGAAGTTGGAGCGACAGGTAACACTTTAGAACAATGTTTGACAAGTATGAAATATTTGGCGAAAGTAATGGAAGAAGTAATGAAATTATAGAAAAATTAAATATAAATGTTGAATTTTGTCAT
>CATLUC010000018.1:0-5226 GCA_950059165.1 uncultured Clostridium sp. | reverse complement strand
AAAATAGAAGGGGGAATAGATTATGGAAGCAAGAATTATTGGAGAAACATTGCCAGCAGTTATTTGCAAATTACAAAAAGGAGAAAGTATTTTAACAGAAAATGGTGGAATGAGCTGGATGGATGATGGATTTGAAATGAAAACATCAACAAATGGTGGAGTTATGAAAGGCTTAGGAAGAGCTTTAGCTGGAGAATCTCTTTTTATGAATACATATACAGCTATAAAAGATGGAGTAGAAATAGGATTTTCTTCATGTTTTCCAGGAAAAATTTTAGAATATGATTTAAAAGATGGAGAAACAATAATTGCTCAAAAACGTTCATTTCTTTGTGCAGAAAATACAGTTGATATTTCTATGCAATTTCGTAAAAAATTAGGAGCTGGATTTTTTGGTGGAGAAGGATTTATTATGCAAAAAATAACAGGACCTGGAAAAGTATTTTTAGAAATAGATGGTTCTGTTGTAAAAAAAGAATTGCAAGCAGGTGAAAAACTAAAAGTTGATAATGGTTATGTAGCAGTTATGACAAAAGATGTTAAACTAAATATTGAAACAGTAAAAGGTGTAAAAAACATTGTATTTGGTGGAGAAGGATTATTTTTAACAACATTAGAAGGTCCTGGAACTGTATGGCTACAAACAATGCCAATTTCTAAATTAGCAGGATTATTATATATGGGGCAAGCAAGATAAACGCTTTTCATAGCTTGACATAAATTTAACAAATGGTATAATGGACTTAAATATATAAAATATATTATTAACAAAGGATAGAAAAATGGGAAAACGAAAAAATAATCAAAAAGGAATTACTATGATTGCTTTAATTGTAACTATTATTATTTTACTAATTCTAGCAGGAGTAACAATTGCAACATTAAGTGGAGAAAATGGATTATTAAGTAAAACTGATAAAGCTAAAGAAGAAAACAAAAAGCAATCTGCAACAGAAATAATAAATTTGAAAATAACAAATGCTCAAATGGAAAGTTATAAGGAAACGCAAAGTATGCCAAATTTACAATACTTAGCGAATATGTTATGCAAAGATGAAGAAATACAATATGTTGAATTAGAGACACAAAAATTAGCAACTCTTAAAGAAATTGAAGTAGGAAATGCTGATGCAATATACACAAAATTAAAAGATTATGATTATGAATTTAAAATTAGTAAGTCATTAAAATTAGTTGCTATTAATGGAGTTGAAATTGCTGAAAAAGAAGAAAACAATGGAGATACTATTACAGTAAGTAAAGCTGAATGGGAAGAATTAAAAAGCACAGTCGCAGATTTAAAAAATAAGGTTGAAGAGGTAAAAACAATTAACTTAGATTTCGATAGAGACAATTGGTCTTCTGGAAGTGTAACATGTACTTATAGTGCACATTCTTGCACTGTTAGTGTACGTGATTTAGTAAAAAATACATCAAATAAAGAGTGGATAAAACTTGCAACATTACCAAAAGAAGTAACATTGCCAAGTCCATTTGTTGCAGTACCAATTCAAGGTAGTGCAGGAGAAGCAGTTAAAGATAGAATAATTGTTGATGGAAACCAAGTATTTATTGAAACACATGCAGAACCAGGTGCATATTATCTTTGGGGAGGTATAACATATACATACTAAAATTTGAAAATGTAAAAAATACTTGATTTTTTGCAAAATTTATGGCATAATAATAAAGTAAAAAGTAAAAAACAAGAAAAAAGAGAGTACATTTATATTTTGGCTTACAAGAGAAAAGAAGTCATAGGCTGAAAGCCTCTTAAGAAAAAGTAAATGGAAAGTAGCTTTTTTAGTTGATATTCTGAGAAATATAAAATAGGAATATCCGTTTAAGCCACGTTAAAAGCTAATTAAGATATAATTTATAAAATAAATTATAATTAAGGTGGTACCGTGAGAAATTATCTCGCCCTTAAACATGGGGCGAGTTTTTGTTTTATATTATTTAGGAAGTCATGCCTGACTTTCTAGATAATATAAAATACATTTTTATTTTAGAAATGGAGGAAAAGAAATGAACGATTTTAAAGCAAAACAAGTTCCTACAAAAGAAGAATTAGAAAAAGCAAGAGAACAAGAAAAACAACAAAGAAAAATAGAACATAACTTAAAAATAATGAGAGATGCACAAATGCGTAGAAATAAAGAATTGATACTTTTATGTTATAAAAATGATGAAGAATTGACAGATTTAGAGAAAGAAGCATTTTTGGCAATAGATGAAAAAACAATTCCAGAAGGAACGTACCTTTTGCTTTATTATGCAGCAAAAGAATATATTGAAAAAGGAAATATAAAAACATTTGAAGAATATAAAGAAAAATATATAAAGGAATCAAAAAAACCAATTTTATTAGAACAAGTATCAGAAAAATTTAGAAAAGACCCAAGAGACAAAGGAATAGAAAGATAGGAGGAATTTTTATGTTAAAAGAAAAGTACAATCCAAAAGATTTTGAAGAAAAATTATACAGGCATTGGGAAGAAAAGGGATATTTCAAACCAAATATGGACAAAACAAAAGAAAGTTATTGTATAATGATGCCACCACCAAATGTAACAGGAAAATTACATATGGGTCATGCATTAGATGATACAATACAAGACATCTTAATTCGTTTTAAGAGAATGCAAGGATATAATACTTTATGGGTACCAGGAACAGACCATTCTTCAATATCAACAGAAATGAAAGTAGTACAAAAACTAAAATCAGAAGGAAAAACAAAATATGATTTAGGAAGAGAAAAGTTTATTGAAGAAGCATGGGAATGGACAAAGCTTTATGGTGGAACAATTCAAAAACAACAAAGAAAACTAGGATGTTCATGCGATTGGGAAAGAAAAAGATTTACATTAGACGAAGGATTATCAGATGCAGTTTTAGAACAATTTGTCAATTTATATAACAAAGGTCTAATATATAAAGGAAAAAGAATGGTAAATTGGTGTACAAATTGCAACACCTCTATTTCAGATGCAGAAGTAGAATACAAAGAAGAAGCTTCTCATTTATGGCATATTAGGTATAAAGTAAAAGGAGAAGATAAATATATTATTGTTGCAACAACAAGACCTGAAACAATGCTAGGAGATACAGCAGTAGCAGTACATCCAGATGATGAAAGATACAAAGACTTAGTAGGAAAAACTTGTATTTTACCAATTATGGATAAAGAAATACCAATTATAGCAGATACTTTTGTAGAAAAAGAATTTGGAACAGGAGCAGTAAAAATCACACCAGCACATGATATGAATGATTATCAAGCAGGGTTAAGACATAATTTAGAAATAATAGAAGTATTTGACAAAAACTTTAAAATGGGAAATCTAGTTCCTAAATATCAAGGAATGGATTTAATAGATGCAAGAAATAAAATTGTAGAAAAGTTAAAAGAAATAGGTGCATTAGTAAAAGAAGAAGAATACACACATAATGTAGGAAAATGTGAAAGATGTAAAAATACAATTGAACCTAAAATTTCTGAGCAATGGTTCGTAAAAATGAAAGAATTAGCAAAGCCAGCAATAGAAGTAGTAAAAAATGACGATGTAAAATTTATCCCTAAAAGATACGAAAAAACATATTTTAATTGGATGGAAAATATCCAAGACTGGTGTATTTCTAGACAACTATGGTGGGGACACCAAATACCTGCTTATTATTGTAAAGAATGTGGAGAAATCAATGTTGCAAAAGCAAAACCTGAAAAATGTAGTAAGTGTGGAAGTAGCAATTTAGAACAAGACCCTGACACATTAGATACCTGGTTTAGTTCAGCACTATGGCCATTTTCAACATTAGGTTGGCCAAATAAAGAATCTGAAGATTTAAAAACGTTCTTTCCAACAAATGTATTAGTAACAGGTTATGATATTATATTTTTCTGGGTAGCAAGAATGGTATTTTCTAGCTTAGAACTAATGAAAGAAAAACCATTTAGTGATGTCCTAATTCATGGAATTGTAAGAGATAGCCAAGGAAGAAAAATGTCAAAAACTTTAGGAAATGGTGTTGACCCAATTCAAGTAATTGACCAATATGGAGCAGACGCATTAAGATTTTCAGTATTATCTGGAACTACAATGGGAAATGATATACGTTATTTGCCAGAAAAATTAGAACAAGCATCAAATTTTGCTAATAAAATATGGAATGCAGCTAAATTTATCATAATGAATATGGCTACAAAAGAGGAAATACTTGAATTTGGAGAAACTATTAAAGATAAAGAAACAAAAAAATATAAAACAGAAGCTTTAAGAATAGAAGATAGATGGATTTTAAATAAACTGGATAATTTAATAAAAACAGTTACAAGGAACATGGAAGAATATGACTTAGGTGTTGCATTAGATAATATATACAGCTTTATTTGGAACGAATTTTGTGATTGGTATATTGAAATGGTTAAAACTAGATTATATAGTGATAATAAACAAGATAAGGTACAAGTAAGTTTTGTGTTGAATTATGTATTTGGTGACAGCTTAAAACTATTACATCCATTTATGCCTTTTGTTACATCTGAAATTTATGAAAATTTGGTTAATTATAATAACGATGAATTAATAGTAGCAAATTGGCCAAAAACAAAGCAAAGGGTAGATTATGATGAAAACAATGACATCATCGAAAAATTGAAACAAATAATAGTAGAAATCAGAAACATAAGAGCAAGCAAAAACATACATCCATCAAAAAAAGCAGACCTAATATTTGTAACGTCTCTATATAGTGAAGAAATAGACCAAGCAAAAGAATTTTTATTAAAATTAGGTTTTGGTAAAACTGTAATAATTCAAAAAGATAAAACAGGAATTCCAGAAGATGCTATTCAAATCATAACAGATGGAATGGAACTATATATGCCATTAGAAGGTCTAATAAATAAAGAAGAAGAAAAACTAAGACAAGAACAAGAAAAGAAAAGACTAGAGCAAGAAATTGCAAGGTGTGAAAAAATGCTTTCAAATCCAGGATTTATAAACAAAGCACCACAAGCAAAAATAGAAGAAGAAAAAGCAAAATTAGAAAAATACAAAGAAATGCTAAGCAAAATAAAATAAGATTGTAGGATTTAGGGACGGCCCCAAAATCCTATTTTTTAATGTTAAAAATTTTATGTATTCGACGAACTATGACAAATTTTTTAATCTTATTAGTGTATAATTAAAAACAAAAAATATATAAAGGAGCATTTAATTA
>CATLUC010000017.1 GCA_950059165.1 uncultured Clostridium sp. | reverse complement strand
GAATGGAAAGTAATTTTAGCTAGAACTTCTTAATTGATTTTATGGAAAATGTTCGCGCTTGTCGTGAAAGGGTGCCATAAAATCAATTTAGAAGTTATGCTAAAATTAGCTTGACCGAAAGCTTTTGATAATTTTTATATTTTATTGCATTTATATAATAAAAAATGTCATATATCTTATAAGATGTGTCCCAAATTTCACAAAAATGTGAAAAAAGAAACGTCCCCAATGTCACATTACCCAAATAGGCTCATTTGGTTGCTTTGGCTCATGCCGTTTAGACAACCGAATTTTTTTAGCAAGTCTGTTACTGAGGTTCCGACTTTTGAACGTATTTTTAGGTCATCTATCGACATGAATTTTCCGTCTTTTTTTGCATTTTCTATTCCTTGTGCTGCAACTGTTCCAAGTCCTGGTATGCTGTTTAATGGTGGACGAATTCCATCTTCTTCTACTAGGAATTTTGTGGCATGTGATTTGTATATGTCTATTGGTAAGAAATTAAATCCTCTTTCATACATTTCTAATACTAGTTCTAATATAGCATACATTCCTTTGTCTTTTGCTGTTGCATTGTTTCCTTCTAGGTCTATTTCTTTCATTTTGTTTTTTACTTTTTCTTTTCCAAATATCATGTATTCGCTGTCAAATTCGTCTGCTCTAATTGAGAAGTATGATGCATAATATGCTAGTGGTTTATGTACTTTAAACCAAGCTATTCTAAAAGCGTTTGTTAC
This sequence comes from uncultured Clostridium sp., assembly GCA_950059165.1. Lineage (GTDB taxonomy): Bacteria > Bacillota > Clostridia > TANB77 > CAG-508 > CAG-269. The sequence goes on along the minus strand of CATLUC010000017.1, from coordinate 19,884 downwards.
ATATGCTGCTGCATGGGCTTTTGGGAACATGTATTTTATTTTTTCACATGATTTGATGTACCATTCTGGAACTTCATGTTCTTTCATTAATGCTACATATTCTGCCCATTTTTCTGGGTCTTTTAGTGCTTTTCCTTTACGTACTGTTTCCATTATTTTAAATGCCTTATCTGGTGGTAATCCTTGTTTTATTAGGTATATCATAATGTCGTCACGACAACAAATTGCGTCTTGCAATGTTACTGTTCCTGCTTCTATTAGGCTTTGTGCATTTCCTAGCCATACGTCTGTACCATGTGATAGTCCGTGAAATTCTAATTAGTTCGTCAAATGTTGTTGGTCTTGTGTCTACTAACATTCCCCTTACGAATTTTGTTCCAAATTCTGGCACTCCAAAGCTTCCTACATCTGAGTGTATTTGTTCTGGCTCTACTCCGAAGTGCTTTTGTAGAGCTAAATATAGACATTGTTTCTTTGTCATCTAGTGGCACTTTTGTTGGGTCAATTCCTGTTATGTCTTGCAACATTCTTATCATTGTTGGGTCATCATGTCCTAGTATATCTAGTTTTAATAAGTTTTGGTCAATTGAGTGATAATCAAAATGTGTTGTTACTATGTCTGAGTTTGGGTCATCTGCTGGATGTTGTACAGGACAGAATTCATATATTTCTCTTCCTTTTGGTACTACTATAATTCCACCGAGGATGTTGTCCTGTTGTTCTTTTTATTCCAGTACAGCCAGAGGCCAGCCTTTGTGTTTCTGCTCTATTTATTGGAATATGCCTTTCTTCAAAGTATTTTTTTACATATCCATAAGCTGTTTTATCTGCAACTGTACCAATTGTTCCTGCTTTAAATGTTGTTCCTTTTCCAAATATTACTTCTGTGTACTTATGTGCTTTTGCTTGATATTCTCCTGAGAAGTTTAAGTCAATATCTGGTTCTTTGTCTCCATTAAAACCTAAAAATGTTTCAAAAGGGATGTCCATTCCGTCTTTATCAAGAGCATGACCACATTTAGGGCATGCTTTATCTGGTAAGTCAAATCCATTTTTATAGCCATAATCTGTAAAGTCTGAATATTTACAATTTGGGCAACGGTAATGTGCAGGAAGTGAGTTTACTTCTGTAATTCCTGTCATGTTTGCTGCAAAAGATGAACCAACAGAACCTCTTGACCCTACTATGTATCCATCTTCGTTTGATTTCCATACCAATTTTTGTGCAATAATGTACATAACAGAAAATCCATTTTTAATAATAGAGTCTAATTCTTTGTCTAATCTTTCTTGAACTATCTGTGGGAGTGGGTCTCCATATAATTCATGTGCTTTATTGTATGCAATATCTTTTATAGTTTGTTCACAACCGTGGTATATGTGGTGGGCATTTTTCAGGTGATATTGGGCTAATTTGGTCACACATATCAGATATTAGGTTTGTGTTTGTTACAACTACCTCATAGGCTTTTTCTTTACCTAAATAGCTGAATTCTTCTAGCATTTCCTCTGTTGTTCTTAAATATAATGGTGCTTGATTGTCTGCGTCATCATAGCCTTGTCCTGCTTCTAATATACGTCTATATACTTCATCTTGTGGGTCCATAAAATGCACATCACATGTTGCTACAACTGGCTTGTTTAGCTTTTCTCCTAAGTCTACAATTTTTCTGTTTATGTCTCTTAAAGCTTCTTCATCTTTTACAGTTTCATTTCTAATTAAAAATTGATTATTCCCAATTGGTTGTATTTCTAGGTAGTCATAGCTATTTGCAATTTCTTCTATTTCTTCATCAGTTTTTCCGTAGTTCAATTGCTTGATACAATTCTCCTGCTTCACAAGCACTTCCGAAGCATTAGCCCTTCAGAGTATTTTTTGTATAAGCTTTTTAAAATTCTTGGTTTTCTATAAAAATAATGTAAGTGTGAAAGTGATACTAATTTGTATAGGTTTCTTAAACCAATATAGTTTTTAGCTAAAATTATTGCATGATATGTTTTTAGTTTTTTGTATTCTTCTTTTTTTGCTTCTTCTGTACAGCTTACTTTGTCTATGTCTTCAACTTTTTTTGCTCCTCGTTTTTTTAACATATCTATCATTACATTAAAAACCTTAACTGTTGTATCTACATCATCTAAAGCTCTATGTGCTACTTCTACTTTAATTCCTAGGTTCTCAGCAATTTTCCCCAATTTGTATTTTTTATAATCTGGAAATAAATCTTTTGCTAAACTTAAAGTATCTAAATATGTGTAATCAAATTCATAACCTAGATTTTTTGCATTTTGCTTTAAAAAGCCCATGTCAAATGGTGCATTATGGGCAACTAAAACAGAATCTTTGATAAAGTCTAGGATTTTTGGGAATACTTTTTCAATAGTTTCGGCATCTTTTACCATATCATCTGTTATATTTGTAACTTCTGTGATCCTTTGTGGAATATGCTTTTGTGGGTTTACAAAACAGCTGAATTTGTCTATTACTTCTCCATTTTTTACTTTCATAATTCCGGACTTCTGTAATTTTTTCAGCCACAGCTGAAAATCCTGTTGTTTCTAAGTCTAGTACACAATAAGTTGTATCTATTTCTTGTCCTTTTGCATTTGTTACAACTGCCGTTTTATCAGGTGCTAAGTATGCCTCTACTCCATATAAAATTTTCATATCTGGATTATCATATCCAAGCATTTTGTGTGCTTCTGGGAAAGATTGCACTACTCCATGGTCAGTTATTGCAATAGATTTCATTCCCCATTTCATAGCTCTTTTAATAAGGTCTTTGGCAGATGTCATTGCATCCATTTGACTCATTTGGGTATGCATATGTAATTCTACTCTTTTTACTTTAGAATTGTCTTGTCTTGTTACTTTTTCTAATCCTTCTGTTTCTATAACTGTATTTACCATAACTGTTAATTCATTAGAAAATGTATCCATTTGTGCAGTTCCTGCTACTTTAACACCTTTTGCATTTTGTATCCTTTTCATTTGTTTTTTAGCAGTTTCTTTATTTAAGAAAGCTTTACAAGTAATTGTACTTGTTCCATCATATACGTCAAAACTAAACAATGTTTTTCCTGATTTTAATGTTCTATCTTCTGTAAAAATCACTTCCCCTTGCAGAGCTATTTTTCCATCATCAACTCCTAAATCTTGCACTTTTATAAGTGGGTCTGTTATATTTTGTGTAGCACCTAATATTAAAGGCGTGTCTGGCAATTCTTCCTCTTTTGGTAATTCTGGTAATTCGCTATTTGTTTCAATAATTGTATTTGCAATTACTGTAATATCTCCAGCATATGTGTCTAAACCTGCTTTTCCTGTAATTTTTATAGCTTTTGCTGTTCTTATTTTTTCTAGTATTTCATTCCCTTCTTGATAGTCTTTTGCAAATGATTTGCAAGTTATTGTGCCTGTGCCATCATATAGGTCAAAAATTATCATTCCTTTACCAGATTTTGTTTCTCTTATGTCTGTTGATGCTATTCTTCCTTCTAGTGTTACTTTTGCATCACTTGCTGAAATGTCTTTGATTTTTACTTGTTTTTCTTTGGCTCTTGATGGTTTGCCCAAAATGTATTCTTGTTCTACTAAATTTGGCATTTCCTCTAAATTATCTTGTGGAATGTATCCTTCTTCATCTATTGGTGGAGCATAATCTACATCATTGTATTCTGGTACATCATTTGCCTTTTCTTCCATAAGTTGTTTGTTTGTTTCTTCTATTTTGGCTATAATTTGTGCCTCTTGATTTTGGATTTCTTCTCTAATTTCTCCCATTTCTTTGCTAGATAACTTTTCTGTAATGTCAATTGAATATTTTTGACCAAATAGATTTAAAATTGTTTTTTGTAATTCTTGGTCTGTTTTTTTGGCCTTTAAAAAGTCTGCTCCTTTTATATGCATTTGTATATATATTGTGTTTTCTTTTACTTCTACATCACTTTTTAAAAGTAGCATCGGCTTTGCTAAAGGGTATTTGTGGGACATATATGCTATAATATTTTTCCATTCTTTTGGAATTGACCCTTTTTCTACTTTTTCATGATATTCTATTTTGACGTCTATTTGCTCAAATTTAAATCTTTCTTTTAAAAAGTTTTCAAAATACCATATTTCTTTTATTTCTATATATTCGTCTAAATATAAAATAATTTGCAAGGTGTTTGTTTTTTTTATGACATTTAAGCCTTTTATTTGTGCGTATTTTATATTTGAACTTGTTTTATAATCACTAAATATTTCTCCTAGTTTTTTTGTTTGTTGCTCTTTTTCCTGCATATCTTTTCGCTCCTTTTGAATTCCTAGCTATTGTATCATATTTTTCTGAAATAAAAAAGAGGCATGAAAAAAATTTCTTGCCTTATGTTATATATATTAGTTTTTAAGCCTCTGGCTCTACTAGCCCATAATTTTTGCCATCTTTTAATTTGTGTATTGCATTTACTTTTCCTGTTTCTACATTGATAAATACTAAGAAGTTATGGCTTGGTTTTTCTTGTAGCTTTAATACAGCATCTTCTGGAAGCATTGGTTTGATTTCATAATAAGATGTTTTTATGATTTCATCTTTTATTTCTGTAACTTTTTCTACATTTGCTTCCATTGTTTTTATTGAAGCTTCTTTCATCATTTTTTCTTTTTTAGTTTTTGCTTTTCTGATTTGACCTTCTAAAATGTCAATATCTTTATCAATTGCTGCATACATATCTTTGTCTTCTGTTACAGCTCTGTATTTTTCGCCATTTGCTGTAACATATATTTCTGCTATTTGTTCACTTTTTTCTGTCCTTAATGTTACTTCTGCATCTGACTCTTCAAAATATTTTGCAATTCTGTCTAATTTTTTTTCTACATAGTCATTCATTGCTTCTGTTACTTTTAGTTCTTTTCCTGTTACTTTTATTTTCATTTTAATCACATTCCTTTCTTTATTATAGGTATATTATATACATTAATTTTGTAGTTGTCAAACTCCTATTTTATAATTTCTACTAAAATAGATGGTGCATAATATTTAAAGGTTCCTGGTCTTCTAGTTGCTAATCTAAACGTTATAATATCATTTTCCTCAACTTCTAATAAGGTATTGTTTGAAATGGTTGATACATATATTATTGAAGATAATGTTCTAGTATCATTTTGGGCTTTATCATTTTTATAAATATTTGCATACATATAACCAATAGAATCTGACGGTGAGTCTATTGATACTACAAAATCTATCTTTATAAGATTAACTCCTTTTCCTATTTTTATACCATTATTTTCTAGTGTTAATTTATTTGTATTCATTCTAGTTTCTTTCAATGGCATTACAATTGACTCATCTTCTTTTGTTGTTGTTATTTGATTGCTCAATCCATTTGTATAAGCATATAACATTTGTCTTTGCTCTTTTACTTTTGTTTCTATTAGACTATTTAAATCTGACATAGATATTGTGATTTTTGAGCTATCATTTGTTGCTACTTGTATTTGACTATATAATTTTTCTAAATCTGCTTCTTCTTTCTGTTGAGCATCTTTGTATTCTTGCTCTGCTAATTGGGCTTTTTTAAGTATCCCATTTTCTCCTGTTAGCATTGTTATTGTCACTCCTGCTAAAATTAGTAATATAATAATAGTAATTACTAAGGCAATTAGAGTTATTCCCTTTATATTCTTTTGCATACTTCTTTCTCCTTAATTTTTCATTAGTTTTTAAATTTATACTAACATAATATAATATGTATTATTTATTGTCAAGTAGTTTGCAAATAATCAAAACATTTCTTCTAATTTGTATTCTTTTTCTAATTTTTCATTAAAATATAACTTAGTTACTAATTTAAATTCTTCTAAAGCTTCTTCTTTTAAATTAAATGAATATATTTTTTTAGAAGGTGCTGTAACTGTATATTTAATAGCATTCATTGTACTTTTACTTATTCCGAATTACACTAGTATCTTGTTTTCCACAAATACCACACTTTAATCCATTATCTTTAATACTAAAATATAACAATTCTTCTTTCTCTTTGCAATTTGTACATTGCATAACATTTGGAGTAAAGCCTAAAAGACATAACAAACGCAATTTAAACACACCCAGTACCATATCCAAATTTTTGTCTGTTTCTGATATAGTATAAAGAGTATTTAATAATAATTGTAAAATCTTGTAACAGTTTTGGTTTTCATGTGTTACATCTTGTATAATTTTATTAATATGTACAGCATATTTTAATTTATCTAAATCAATTCTTAAATTATAAAACACTTCAATTGGTTCTACTGAATTGATATGGTATGTTCCGAGAGCCTTTAAATACTAAATACTCACCAAAGCAAAACATTTGCGTGCCAGCTAAAAGAGCACTTTTAGGTCTTCTTGCTCCTTTAGCTACACACGAAATTTTTCCTACATTTGGAGTCAAAATAGTAAGCATTTTATCGAAATCTCCCATATTACTTTCTGATAATACAATTCCATTTATTTTTGTGTTTGCCATTTTTATCTGATTCTTCCTTTTTTCTATCTAAAAGTTCATCTTTTATGAACTTTTAGATTATTATTATTTGTTATTTTCTTCTTCTGTTTTAGATTTAAAATCACTATTTTCAATACCTTTTTCTATATCTTCAATTTGTTTTAGTTCAATAAAAGCATTAATATCTCCTGTATTTTTAAAGGTTTCCCATGCAATTTTTTTAATCATAAGCTTTTCTCTCCTTTTCTTAAAGTTTTACCTTTAATTTTATCTTTTGCTTTTTTACACTTTTTTATACAAATTATAGAAAGTTTTTTTCTTTATATAACAATTATCCTTTATTTTAATTTAAATTTATTTACAATTGTATCATTTGACTGCCAATCTTGTTTTACCTTTACCCATGTTTTTAAATTGATTTTCATTCCAAAGTTATCTTCCATATCTATTCTTGCAAGCTTTCCTATTCGTTTTAACATTTCTCCATTTTTGCCTATAACAATACCTTTGTGAGATTCTCTTAAAACATAAATTGTTGCTTCTATATCATAAATTTCTTGATTTTGCTTGTTTTTTCTCAATTCCATTTTTTCTACTTCAACAAGAATCCCATGTGGCACTTCATCTTGTAACAATTTAAGTGCTTTTTCTCTTATCGTTTCTTCTGCTAATTGTCTTAATGTTTGGTCTGTATATTCTTCTATATCATAATATGCAGGCCCCACTTTTAAGTTTTTTTCAATCTCTTCTAAAATAGTTTCTTTATATTTACTATTAATAGCTGAAATAGGAATAACTGCTTCAAAATTATACTCTTTGCTATATTCATCAATTAAATGTAAAAGAGTTTCCTTTTTTACTAAATCAATCTTATTTATAATTAGAATTGTTTTTTTATTTGACTCTTTAAGCTTATCCAAAATAATTCTATCGCCTTTTCCAATATCTTTACTTGTTGCCTCTATTAAAAATAAAACTATATCACTATCTGGAATACTTGAAAATGAAGTTTCTATCATGGTTTCATTAAGCTTTGTTTTTGGCTTATGAATACCTGGCGTATCCACAAAAACAATTTGACTTGTTGTTCGATTTACAATACCTCTAATAGCCGTTCTTGTAGTCTGTACCTTATTTGCAATTGCTGCAACTTTCTCCCCTACTAATAAATTAAGCAATGTTGATTTTCCTACATTGGTTCTTCCAATCAAAGCTACAAAACCTGATTTAAAATTATCTTCCATAAATATTTCTCTCCTTTTGGGCATAATTGGGACAGGCACTGTAATGCCTTTTGGGGCATAATTGGGACAGGTTAGTGTCCAATTTCTTATTCTATTATACACTATTTTTTTGCTAAATTTGTAGAATTTAAGAATTTTTCTTATTTTATTTTACTAATATTTTCATGTGAAAGTCAAGTATGATTTTTCCTATAACATCAGAAAACGCAAATAATTAGCTTTTTCAAACTTATTATTTACGTTTTTAACCTTAAAATTTATTATTTAGAAATACGATTTATGCATAAGCATGACGCTTTTTAAAGCTAAGTAAATTTGTAATTTCATTTTCTGTATTTTTAGCTCTTTTAGTTTTTCTTGCTCTTTCTTGTTCCAATTCTCTTTTTTGTTTTTCTGCCATAGATTGACAAATAGCCTTTTGATAAGTGAAATGTGTATCTTGTGCTATTTTGCTCCAATTATATTCATTTCTTATCTTATTTTTTGCTTTTTTAGTAATATCTGCACATAGTTTATGGTCATATAATAATTCTAATATAGAATCTGCAATAGAATTTGGATTTCCACAATATGCTTTCATTCCATTTTCCCTATGTTGCACTATTTCATTTAGTCCACCTATGTCTGATACTACTACTGGATTTTCTGATAACATAGCTTCTAGTGCTACAATTCCAAATGGTTCATACGTACTTGGAAATACTGATATGTCTGCTGCTTTGTACATTTTTTGTACATCTTTTCCATTCATATATCCTGCAAAATATACTTTATTTGCAATTCCCATGGCATTTACTTGTTGTTTTAGTTCATCTAGCATACCACCCTTTCCACAAATAACTAATTTTGTATCATGATATCCATTTAAAATTTTTGGCATAGCTGAAATTAAATGTTGTATTCCTTTTTCATAAACAACTCTTCCCATGAATAAAATGATTTTTTCATTATCCATTGCAAATTTTCTTCTAAAGTTATAATCTCTTTCTACTCCACTAAATAAATTTAAGTTTACTCCATTTGGTACTACATTAATTTTGTCATATGGTAAACCAAATAGTCTTTGCAATTCACCTTTCATATAATTGCTGTTTACAATTACTTCTGCTGATTCATAGGTTAGCATCCATTCTGTGTCATTTATATATCTTTGTTGTTCATCATGAATACCACTATTTCTTCCTGCTTCTGTTGCGTGTATTGTTGATACTATTGGTATGTTGTATGAATTTTTAAGTGTTTTTGCTGCATATGCTACTAGCCAGTCATGTGCATGTATTACGTCGAATTTTCCTTGTTCTGCCATTACTTCGTTTGCTTTTGCTACTAAATTAAAGTTTAATTGCATTACCCAGTCTATGAAGTTGTTTGGGTTTATCATATAGTTGTCTACTCTATATACTTTTACTCCTTTATCATCTTCAAAATATGGTGCATCTCCATCTTTATATGTAATTACTGTTACTTCATGACCATCTTTTATTAAAGTTTTTGATAAATCATAAACAACTCTAGCGATTCCTCCTACCACTCTTGGTGGATATTCCCATGTTAACATTAAGATTTTCATGGTTTTTCTTCCCTTCTTCCCTATTTTCTTTTGTTGTTTTTATTTTTTGACATTTTTCTCTATTTCTATTGTATACAACTTTTTAAAAAAAGTAAACGTTTTTTGAAAAGTTTTTTAAATTTTTATTGCTATTTTATAAATAATGTGAATTCTATCTACTTAAGCACTACAAATCTTGATTTTTAGGAAGATTTATTTTAATATAAGGGAAGAAAATATATAAGATGTGTCCCCAAATTCACAAAAATGTGAAAAAGGAAACGTCCCCATTGTCACATAGAAACGTTCCCCCACACGGCATTATTTCATTGCTTCTTCTACTGCAACTGCTACTGCAACTGATGCTCCTACCATTGGGTTGTTACCCATTCCAATTAGTCCCATCATTTCTACATGGGCTGGTACTGAAGAAGAACCTGCAAATTGTGCATCAGAGTGCATTCTTCCCATTGTGTCTGTCATTCCATAAGATGCTGGTCCTGCTCCCATATTGTCTGGGTGAAGTGTTCTTCCTGTTCCACCACCTGAAGCTACTGAGAAGTATTTTCTATTTTGTGCTAATCTTTCTTTTTTATATGTTCCTGCAACTGGGTGTTGGAATCTTGTTGGATTTGTTGAGTTTCCAGTAATTGAAACATCTACATCTTCCATCCACATAATTGCTACACCTTCTCTTACGTCATTTGCTCCATAGCATCTAACTTTGCTTCTTTCTCCATCTGAATATGGAATTTCTTCTACTACTTTTACTTTTCCTGTGAAAAAGTCAAAGTCTGTTTTTACATATGTAAATCCATTTATTCTTGAAATAACTTGTGCTGCATCTTTTCCAAGTCCATTTAATATAACTCTTAATGGTTCTTTTCTTACTTTGTTAGCAGATTTTGCAATTCCAATTGCTCCTTCTGCTGCTGCAAAACTTTCATGTCCTGCTAAAAATGCAAAACATTTTGTGTCTTCTGATAATAACATAGATGCTAAATTCCCATGTCCTAATCCAACTTTTCTGTCATCTGCAACAGAACCTGGAATACAAAATGCTTGTAATCCTTCTCCTATTGCTTTTGCTGCATCTGCTGCCTTTTTACAACCTTTTTTTACAGCTATTGCAGCACCTAAAGTGTAAGCCCAAGCTGCATTTTCAAAACAAATTGGTTGAACTCCTTTTACTATTTCATATGGATTAAATCCTTTTTGTTTGCATATCTCCAATGCTTCTTCAAAATCTTTAATCCCGTATTTTTCCATAACTGGTTTTATTTGGTCAATTCTTCTTTCATAACTTTCAAATGTTACTGCCATTTTTATTTCCTCCTTATTTTTCCATTTTTTTATCAAAATTCTTTATAAATTCTTCTAGTGTTTCCATATGTTCTTCTTTAATATTTGAACAAATATCTTCTGCTACATCCTCTTTGTATGTATGCGTGATTAGATTTCTGTCTTTTAACATAGCCATATATTTTGAACCATCGTCAATTATTTGATATTGAAAAGCTGTTCTAATTACAGAACCAGGACCTAATTCGTCTAACATTTCTAATTGTTGCATATATTTTTGAAGTGTTTTCCACAATAATTCAAATGTGTACTGAAAAGCATTGATAATTGCTCCTCTGTCTTTTTCTGTTCCATTATCTGTTTCTACAAATTCTTTTAGTTTTAAATATGCTTTTTTAAAAGTTTCATAACTTTCAATTAGATTGTTTGGCATAAATTTCAACTCCCTCTCTCAAGATGTTTTCCTTTATTTTGTTTTTTGAACCGATACTATTAAAATTAATTAAATCTATCTTATATGGCAAATACAATTCATCAATGTCATAAAAAACTTTTGTATTGATTTCATTTGTCATTCTATTTCCAAACAAAACAATATCAATATCCGAAGCTTTTCGATAATCTCCCCTTGCTCTAGAACCAAAAATTTTAGCACTTTCTATTTCTATATACTTCTTAAATATAGAAATTATTTCTTGTAAAACTTTTTCATCTAATCCAAATTTTTGCATATTATTTAACCTCATTTTAGCCTTTTATTGTTCTCTTGGGTCAATTTTCTTTACTGCTTCATCAAATCTTCCATAAGTACCAGAAGCTTTTTCTATTGCTTCTGTTGGTTCCATTCCCTTTTTGATATTTTGCATCATTTTTCCGATATGAACATATTTATAACCAATAATTTGGTCATCTTTATCTAATCCTAATTCTACTATGTACCCTTCTGTTAGGTTTAAATATCTAGGTCCTTTTAAAGAACTTGAATAAATAGTTCCTACTTGACTTGTATGTCCTTTTCCTAAGTCTTCTAGTCCTGCTCCTACTGGAAGTCCTCCTTCAGAAAATGCTGTTTGTGTTCTACCATATACAATTTGTAAGAATAATTCTCTCATAGCTGTGTTTATGGCATCACATACTAAGTCAGTATTTAATGCTTCTAATAATGTTTTTCCTGTTAAAATTTCTCCTGCCATGGCAGCTGAATGTGTCATTCCTGAACATCCGATAGTTTCGATTAATGCTTCTTGAATAATTCCATCTTTAACATTTAAAGTTAATTTACAAGCTCCTTGTTGTGGTGCACACCAACCAATACCATGTGTTAGACCTGAAACATCTTTAATTTCTTTTACTTTTACCCATTTCCCTTCTTCTGGAATTGGTGCTGGTCCATGGTCTACTCCTTTTTTGACAACACACATTTCTTCTAATTCTTTTGAATAAATCATTTTAATTGCTCCTTTCATTTCTCCATTTTATTTTTTTTCATATGTATATCTATATATTTTTGTTTTCAAATGTTATTATATATTATCTTAAACTATCGCGTAAGCGACCAAACGAACGAAGTGAGTGCGATTGGAGCAACCTACTTTAGAAAAAATTGTAATATATTATCAATTTTTTCTTTCTAAGGTTGCGACACACAAGGTAGTTTAAAGTAATATATAATAACATTTGAAAGAAATAATATAGTTACATATAAAACTTAATAACTTTATTATTCTTTCATTTTTTCAATTTCTTCTTTTGATAATAAAAGTTGGTTCTTTTGTTTCTTTTCCGTTTTTTCTACTACTTGCTCTACTTCCTTTTCATTTGTAGCATAATCTTCTGTACTATATGCAATCACATTTTCAATGTCTTGAATATAAATACCTGCATCATAATGTTCTTTTCTAGTTAGTGTTTTTGCTCCTAAATGATATCTTTTTAAAATATCTTTATCTTGTTTACTGACTTGTTCTTCGCCAATTCCTAAGTTCTCATAACGCCATATTACATGTCTTTCATAACTCGAAAAATAACTATGGTTTAAGTCTGTATAATCATATTCAACTTTAAACTTTAACCCTTGAATAGACATAGTTAAGTTAGTCCAAATTTCTTGCCTTTCTGATTTTTTAAACTCTTGCCTTAGTTCTTTTATTTTACTATATAGTATTTGAACTAATCTTAAATATTGATTTTCTTCTAAATTAAATTTAGATGGTATTTCATATACATTTACTGGTTTCTTTTTTAATATACCTTTTGGAATGTAATAAAAGAATAACTCACCTGTTTTTCCCTCTTTATCTGGCTCATCTAAAATAGAACTATATAGATATAGTTTATCCCACTTTTCTGGTATCATATAAAATAACTTTCTTTGTATATCTTCATATATTTCTTTTATTTTTTTAGTATGATTTAACATATCCCCTTATTTTCTATCTAGCAAACTTTCACCTGTCATTTCTTGTGGTTTTTCAAGGTTCATTAGGTCTAACATAGTTGGAGCTAAATCTGCTAGTTTTCCTCCTGATTTTAGTTTTAAAGTCTCGTCATTAGTTACTAAAATTAATGGTACTGGATTTGTAGTATGAGCTGTATGTGGCTCTCCTGTAGTATAATCTACCATTTGTTCTGCATTTCCATGGTCTGCTGTAATTAATAAATTCCCTTGCTTTTCTTCAACCAATTCTACTACTTTTCCAACACATTCATCAACTGTTTCTACTGCCTTAATGGCTGCTTCTAAACTTCCAGTGTGTCCTACCATATCTGTATTTGCATAATTTAATATAATACAATCATATTTATCATTTTTTATTGCTTCTAATACTTTACTGGTTACCTCATATGCACTCATTTCTGGTTTTTGGTCATAAGTTTCTACCTTTGGTGATGGAACTAAAATCCTTTCTTCTCCATCATATTGTTTTTCTTCTCCACCATTAAAGAAAAATGTTACATGCGCATATTTTTCAGTTTCAGCAATGCGAAGTTGTGTATATCCATTTTTACTAACATATTCTCCAAATGTGTTATATAGTGCTTCTTTCTTAAATGCAATATGCACATTTGGCATTGTTTCATCATAATTTGTGAAACATACATAATATAAATCTAAATCTTTTTTTGTTTCAAAACCTTCAAAGTTAGGGTCAACTAAAGCTCTAGTGATTTCCCTTGCTCTGTCTGGTCTAAAGTTGAAGAAAATAACAGAATCATGTTTACCAATAGTTGCAACTGGTTCTTCTCCATTACAAATTACAGTTGGTTCTATAAATTCATCAAATACTTCTTTTTGGTAAGAATCTTCAATTGCTTTTACTGCATTTCCTGCCTTGTTTCCTTCTCCATTTACTAAAGCATCATAGCATTTTTTAACTCTTTCCCATCTTTTATCTCTATCCATTGCATAAAATCTTCCTGAAATACTTGCAATTTTTCCTACTTCTTTTTCAGCCATTTTCTCTTTTAATTTTACTATATACCCTTCTGCTGATGCTGGTGGTGTATCTCTTCCATCTAAGAAGCAATGTACATATACCTCTTCAAAATCTCTTCTTTTTGCCATTTCTAACAAACCATATAAATGCCTATTATGGCTATGAACGCCTCCATCAGATACTAAACCTAAAATGTGTAATTTAGAATTGTATTTTTTACAATTTTCAATTGCTGCTATAAATTCTGGATTTGAAAAAAACTCTCCATCTTCAATTGATTTTGTAATTCTTGTTAATTCTTGATATACAATTCTACCAGCACCAATATTTGTATGTCCAACCTCTGAATTTCCCATTTGTCCATCTGGCAACCCTACTGCTAATCCACTTGTATGAATTTGTGTATTACTATATTTTTTCATTAATCCATCAATATTAGGAGTTTTAGCTAATTTTATAGCATTTCCATCTTCATTTGAATTATCTCCAAACCCATCTAATATCATTAACATTGTTAATTTATCTTTCATATCTTACCATCCTTTTTGATGAAGATGATTTTGGGACTTAATCAAGAAATCATCTTCTTTAAACATTTATATATTAATTTATGTTATTTCTCAAAGATGATTTTTTCATTAAGTCCCCAAAATCATCTCTAGAAATTTACTATTTTACTGAATTCTTCTGCTTTTAGGCTAGCTCCACCTACTAGACCACCATCAATATCAGACATTTCAAATAGTTCTTTGGCATTTGTGCTTTTTACACTTCCACCGTATTGTATTATAACTCCATTGGCTATTGTTTGTCCATAGATTTTTGCAATTTTGTTTCTAATTGATTTTATACTGTTATTTGCATCTTCTTTTGTTGCTGTTTTTCCTGTTCCTATTGCCCAAATTGGTTCATATGCAATTATTGTATTTTGTACTTGTTCATCACTTAAGCCCTCTAATGCAAGCTCTGTTTGTTTTGTGATAACTTCTTCTGTTTTACCTGCTTCTCTTTGTTCTAAGGTTTCTCCTACACACACAATTGGTTTTAATCCATCACGAAAAGCTGCTTTAATTTTTTTGTTTACTGTTTCATCTGTTTCGTTAAAGTATTGTCTTCTTTCAGAGTGTCCTATTATAACATATTCCACATTTATTGATTTTAGCATTTTTCCTGATATTTCTCCAGTATATGCTCCGTTTTCTTCATAGTGCATGTTTTGTGCTCCAATTTTTATGTTTGTATTTTGTGCTGTAAGTAGTGCATAAAATAAGTCTGTATATGGGACACACAAAACCACCTCATTTTCGGTATCTTTTACTAATGGTGCTAGTTCTTCAATAAAACTTATTGTTTCATTTGGAAGCATGTTCATTTTCCAATTTCCTGCAATTACTTTTTTTCTCATGATATTTCCTCCCTTTTTAATTTTTTAATAACTTCTTTCATTTCTTCTCTTTTAGCAAAACTGCATCTACATGACCTGCTGTTAGTCCCCATTTATTTGGTCCTTGCTTTTTGGTTGCTGCTCTTTTTTGTATTAAATATTCGTTTTTTTCGTTTTCAATTATTACACATACTTCTTTATGCCATATGCCTTTTTCATGTATTATGTCTTTATCTTCTACTTTACCTGTTTTATTTCCTTTTTCATCTAAAACATCTAATAATTCCATAAATTATTCTCCTTATTTGTCCAATAGACATTCAATTCCTGGTAACGCTTTTCCTTCTAGGAATTCTAGTGATGCTCCTCCACCTGTTGAAATATGTGTCATTTTATCTTCTAAACCTGCTTTTTTTACTGCTGCTGAGGAATCTCCTCCACCTATAATTGTTGTTGCATTAATTTCAGATAATATTTTGGCAATTTTGTCTGTTCCTATTGCAAATTGTTCAAATTCAAATACTCCAAGTGGTCCATTCCATACAACTGTTTTTGCGTTTTTTAGTATTTGTGCATATAATTTTATTGTTTCTTCTCCAATGTCTAGTCCTTCCCATCCTTCTGGAATTTCATCATATTTTACTGTTTTACTTTCTGCATCTGCTTTATATTCTTTTGCAATCTTTGTGTCAATTGGAAGCATAAGTTTTACACGTTTTTCTTCTGCTTTTTTCATTAGTTCTTTTGCTAAATCTAATTTATCCATTTCACATATAGAGTTTCCGACTTCATATCCTTGTGCCTTAAAGAATGTATATGCCATTCCTCCACCAATTATTAAAGTATCTACTTTTTCTAATAAATTGTCAATTACTCCTATTTTATCTGAAACCTTTGCTCCACCTAATATTGCTACAAATGGTCTTTCTGGATTTGATACTGCATTTCCTAAAAATTGTAATTCTTTTTCGATTAAAAATCCTGATACTGCTGGTAAAAATTCTGCTACTCCTGCTGTTGAACTATGTGCTCTATGTGTTGAACCAAATGCATCACTTACATAAACTTCTGCCATACTTGCTAATTGTTTGCTAAACTCTTTGTCATTTTCTGTTTCTTCTTTATGAAATCTAACATTTTCTAGTAACATTATTTGTCCATTTTGTAATTCTTGTGCTTTTGCTTTTGCATCTTCTCCAATTACATCATTTGCCATAATAATTTCTTTTCCTAATAGTTTTTCTAATTCTTTTGCAACTGGTTTTAGAGAATATTCTGGTTTGAATTCCCCTTTTGGTCTTCCTAAATGTGAACACAAGATTATTGCACAGTTATTTTCTAATAAGTATTTTATTGTTGGTAATGCTGCAACTATTCTTGTGTTGTCTGTTATTTCTTGGTTTTCATTCATTGGTACGTTAAAGTCGCAACGTACTAACTTTTTTTGTTTTTCCGATACCATTCTATACCAAAAAAGAATACTTTTCAAGTATTCTTTTCTTTTTTTTTTACATATTGTATACAATTTATAAATGTGTTCCTATTTCACATTAGAACTCTATTTTTTCTCCTACCCAGTTTGCTACTTCATCTATATTTAGTCTAATTTGTTCCATAGTATCTCTATCTCTAATTGTTACAGTGTTGTCTTCTAATGTATCAAAGTCAATTGTTACACAGTATGGTGTTCCTATTTCATCTTCTCTTCTATAACGTTTTCCTATGCTTCCTGCTTCATCATAATCACACATGAATTTTTTAGATAGATTTTCATAAACCTCTCTTGCTTTATCTGATAATTTTTTAGATAGTGGCAATATTGCAACTTTGTAAGGTGCTAATGCTGGATGTAAATGCAATACTGTCCTTGTGTCTCCTTCTGCTATTTCTTCCTCTTCGTAGCTATCACATAAAAATGCTAAAGTTACTCTGTCTGCCCCAACAGATGGCTCAATACAATATGGTATGTATTTTTCCCCTGTTTCTGGGTCTTGATAATTAAAGTCTTCTTTTGAAACATTCATATGGCTTTTTAAATCGTAGTCTGTTCTATCTGCTATTCCCCATAATTCACCCCAACCAAATGGGAATGCATATTCTATATCTGTTGTTCCATTGCTATAATGTGATAATTCTTCTGGTGAATGGTCTCTTAGCCTTATGTTTTGTTCTGTCATTCCTAAGTTTAATAGCCATTGCTTGCAGAAGTTTTTCCAGTATTCTTGCCATTCTAAGTCTGTTCCTGGCTTACAGAAAAATTCAAGTTCCATTTGTTCAAATTCTCTAGTTCTAAATGTAAAGTTTCCTGGTGTTATTTCATTTCTAAATGCTTTCCCTACTTGTGCAATTCCCATAGGCAATTTTCTTCTTGTTGTTCTCATTACATTTTTAAAATTAACAAATATTCCTTGTGCTGTTTCTGGTCTTAAATATATTTGTGATGTATTGTCCTCTGTTACGCCCTGAAATGTTTTGAACATCAAATTAAATTTTCTTATATCTGTAAAATCGTGTTTTCCACAATTAGGACAATTAATATTGTTTTCATTCATAAAGTTTATCATTTCTTCGTCTGACATACCATCTGCTACCATATCTTTTCCTTGTTCATGTGCCCACTCCTCAATTAGTTTATCTGCTCTATGTCTTGTTTTACAAGATTTACAATCAATTAGTGGGTCTGAAAATCCTCCAACATGACCTGAAGCTACCCAAGTAGTTGGGTTCATTAAAATTGCTGCATCTAAACCTACATTATATTGATTTTCTTGTATGAATTTTTTTCTCCATGCATTTTTCACATTGTTTTTTAGTTCTACTCCTAAAGGTCCATAATCCCAAGTGTTTGCTAATCCTCCATAAATTTCAGAACCTGCATAAATGTACCCCCTGTTTTTGCATAGTGCAACTAATGTGTCCATTGATTTTAACATAAAAACTCCTCCTTTTGGGCTATATTCAAAAAACTTCCGAACCTAGCCATATATAATATGCTAGGGACGAAAGTTTTCTTTCCGCGTTTCCACCCTAATTCTTAAAATTAAAAATTTTAAGCACCTTAATTTTTTGTTTTTATTACTCCAAAGCTCCCCATATGCATTTATTGCTAGTATTCCACCATTACTAACTCTCTTTTAATAAATGTTTCCATATTTTTTCTTCTTCACCGTAATCATTTAATTTTGTATATTATATTATTAAATAAAAAAAAAGTCAATAATTTTTGCAAAATAGGTTGCATATTTTAAGTAAAACCTGTATAATAAATAAGTATACTTTTTTTATAAATATAGGGGTATAGTGTTAATGGTAGCACATCGGTCTCCAAAACCGCCTGTGAGGGTTCGAATCCTTCTACCCCTGCCACAAAATATCCCTAATATGAAACTTGTTAGGGAATTTTTTGATTATCTTTCATTATTATTAATTGTATCTAGTGTACATTTTAGCATAGGATTAAGTTCTCTTTCTTCTTTATTAGCTCTTTTTATTTTAAGTTTTATTATTTCTCTAATGCATTCATTTATTTCACTAATTTCATTAGATTCTATTTTTTTAAGTATATCATTTTTCTTACCTGGTTCAACATTATCTGCTATAAAAACAATCTTTTCTAAATCACTCATATTTTCGCTGCCAGCAACATGAGATGAAATTGCTACAGATATTGTATGAAACCTTTCAATATCATTTTTATTAAATTCTTGTTCAAAAAGTAAAGCACTAGCTTTGCCATGTAATGAAGTTATATTTTCAAACAATTCAAAGTCAAATAATTCTACTTTATTTCTAATACATAATTCTAATATTTCTCTTTTATTTAATGATTTTCCTATATCGTGGAGTAGTCCTGCAATGATAGCATCTTCTTTTGATACACCCCATTTTGTGGCTAATATCTTTCCTGTTTGTGCTACTCTTATAGAATGTTCAAATCTTTTTTCATTTGTCTTTTCTAAATATTTTCTTAAAACTAATAGTGCATTTTTTCTTGTTATATCTAGCATTATAGCATTCTCCTTTAGGATATATTTTCATATTTATTATAGTAGATTTTAATTGCATTGTCAATTTTATGTACCATTCCCCCTTTGACTTATGGTAAGTAAAGGTTATAATTCAGCAAATAGCTCTTGTCTTAAACTTCCTAAGCCCAAACAAATCTTGATTTTTGTTGCAGATAATTAAATAATGGGAAGTAAAATCTCTAAAATATTTATTCAAATTCTCGGCAGCCTTACAAATTTTCATAAATATTTTAGAGATTTTCTTCCCTTATATAAAATGAATTTCCACTAAAAAGTCAAGATTTGTAGGTCTTAGGTAGCGTAGATTAATACTTATAAAAAAAAAAAATTAAGATTTACTAACTTAAAACTTATCTGTACATAGTACAAACTTTTACAAAAGTAACTAAAAAAATTAAAGAGGAGATGATCTACATAACTAATTTAATTAATAAAATTCTAATAATTATAATCATATTATCAATTC
>CATLUC010000016.1 GCA_950059165.1 uncultured Clostridium sp. | reverse complement strand
TTCACAAACCATCCCATTTACATTTATTTTTATTTCTTTCATAATTAATCCTATTCCTTCCTAAGGCACAAATTTGGTTAAAAAATTGTAATTATTTTTCAACCTTTTTACCTTTTTTCCTATTTCTTATATTAATATTAAGTTTTTCTTATTTGTCCATAAAATTCAAATTTATTGCTAAACTCTCTTTGTATTTTTTAGGCTATTCCGTTTTAAGTTTTTTTGTAAAATAATGTTTTTTTCTTCTATTAATACTATTATCAATGTTATTGATTTAAAACTTTTGTTTGTATTATATAATAAATATACTAATATGTCAAGATATCTTTTATAAATTAATATAACTATCATATGGAAATACTAATTTTATACTAGTCCCCTCATTTTGCGAAGAATTTAACTCAATTGATATTCCGAAGTTTATCACACAATTTTTTACACAAATACAAACCAATTCCTGTCGATTTTTTATTTAACATCCTACCATTTGTACCAGTAAAACCTTTTTCGAAAACCCTTGTAATTTCCCCCTTTTTTATGCCAATTCCATTATCTTCTACATATAGAATTATATTCTCTTTTCCTCGTTTTGCATAAATTTCAATTTTTGAACTACTATCTTGTTTTCTATACTTTATACTGTTTTGTATTAGTTGATTCAAAATAAAAATTATCCATTTGTTATCAGTATACTATTGTTTCTAATTTACTTTTTCTAATATAATAATCTTTTTCAACATTATTACTTCTTGCATAAAATAATGCCTGTTCCACATAGTTTTCCACTTTGTCTATTTCTTCTTCAATGCTTTTCGTTATACTATTTTTGTTATTTGCAACTATCATTTTACTTGTTGCAATCGGAAGCTTTATTTCATGTATCCATAGTTCAATATACTCTTTATAATCTTCTTGTAAATATTTATATCGATTTACTTTTTCTATCATACTTTTGTCTGTTTGTTCTAAAATGTCTTTTAATATCTTTCCATCTATAAAATTAGGTTGTTTTATTATTTCATTTACCAAATATTTTTCTTCTAATTCTGTTAGAATTAAAAATATATTATTATAAAAATTTCGCTTAATAAAGTATTCTATTGTAATTGAAAGTAGGTATAGTCCTAATATAATTGCTGGAATGTATATTTTAATAAAATCCCCAACCGGATAAATAACTAGAAATATTTCTATTGTTATTAGTCCAAAGCTAAGTAAAATTATAGTAAGTAATTTGTCTTTTACAAAATCTTTAAAATGCATTTTTGCTTATCATCCTTTCCAAAATTGTAATTATTTCTAAAGGTCTTTCACTTTTTTAACACAAAATGTAGCCTTGTCCTCTTTTTGTTTGTAATAATTCTTTTAAATCTAATTCTTCTAATTTGTTCCTTAATCTTGTTATATTTACTGTTAAAGTATTGTCGTCAATAAAACTTTCACTGTCCCATAAGCATTCCATAATTTCTTCTCTTGATACAATTTTTTGCCTATGTTGTAATAAGTATTTTAATATTTTGAATTCGTTTTTTGTTAATTCAATTTCCTTATTTCCTTTTTCTATTGTGCTTTTTGCTAAGTTTAATACAAATTGTTTTCCATCAATTTTGTCTAAATTGCTATTTTCCATGTTTATTCTTCGTAACAATGATGCTATTTTGGCAAGCAAAATTTGTATATTAAAAGGTTTTGTAATATAATGGTCTGCTCCATGATTTAAACTTATTAGTTCATCTAATTCATTGTCTTTGCTTGTAATTACTATAATTGGTATTTGTGAGCATTTTCTAATTTCTTTGCAAATATACTGACCATCAAATTTTGGTAAGTTTAGGTCTAATAATATTAGGTCAGGTGAAAGTTTTAGAATATCTTCTATTGTATTGTCAAAATTTTTTAATGTTTTTACTTGATATCCGTTGTTTTTTAAAAATGTTTCTAGTTCGTTTCTTAGTTTTTCTTCATCTTCAACTATTAAGATTTCTTGCATTTTCTATCACTCCCACTTATATTATAACATACAATTTTAAAAAATAACCTTACGTTTTTGTAAGGTTACTAGTTTTATTTCTCTTCTTCTTTGCTTTGTTTTAAAAGTTTTTCACATTGAATTGTCATTTCTAGTTGTGTAGCTATAAATGTTGCAAGTACAAGTGGAATTGTTATTCTTCCTACAGGAATTCTTGTAATTGCCATAATTGCAAGTAAAAATGCTTGTCCTAAAACTAAAGTTGCAAGAGCTTTTGCCACTGTTTTAACTAATCCTAATTTATAATATCTAATTGCCATATAAACTAATATAACAATTGTTGCTATTGCAAATGGCATTATATAAGGTTTTATAATATCTCTTCCCCTTGTTCTTGGAATTGTTACTGTCTCTATTTGGTCTGCTGATAATTCTAAGCTGTATTTTTCATTTACTTTATTAACTATTTCTTTTTTTTGCTCATCTGTTATATCTTTTGCTAGAATGCTGGCAGTATCTTCGTATACTTCTACCTTTTGGATGTCTACTTTTTGGTTTCCTAAAACTTCTTTAGCTATTTGTTTTACATCTGATGTTTCAAAAGTTTTTCCAATATATAATTGTATTCTTTTTGCTTCTTGATATTTTAAATCGAAGTTTAGTCCTATTGTTGCAGTTACAATTATTCCTATAATTACTATACCATATACTAAAAATGATATTATTTTTGATTTTTGGCTCATATCTTTCATTTTTATTTTTCCTTTCCTTTTTGTATTTTTAATAAACTATTGGTAATTATTGCATTATAAGCAAAAATCAATACAATTCCCCAAAATACTACCATACCAAAGCTACTAATAGGCATCCATCTTATGAAACAGAATGTAATTGCTGTAATAGCTACTGGTATTATTTTTATAAAGAAATCTATATATACTTTTTCTTGTTTTGCTTTTGATACTAGCTTTGCTACTAATATATAGTTTAGTATTAAGGTAATTGCTATTGCTAAAAAACCTTCTATTGATAATACTACATTTGTATAACGTAACACTATACTAAGTACAGCTATAAATCCAATGTATGAGATAACTCCTAAGGCTCCTTGTGCTTTGTTTTTTATAATTAGTACTATTAGTCCTATTACAATAATTGCAAGCACTACATAAATTCCAATTGCAATTTCTTCACCTGTTATTTCTGATAATATATATTGGTTTTCTTCTAAGTTATATTTTACTGGTATTTTTCCTGTATCTAATAGAGTTGCCATATTAGAAGCTTGTTCAATACTACTTTGTATACTCTTTTGGTCTGTTGAACTTCCACCCATTGATAATTGTAGTCTTCCTGTTCTTATTGGGTCTTCAAAGCTTGTTGACATTATTTCACTGCCATCTATTTGCATTGTTATTTTCTTTTCATTTGTTTCTTCATTATTTTCTGTGTTTTCAGTTGCTGCATTGTCTTGTGTTGTGTTGTTGTCTGTTTCTGTATTTTCTGCCTCATTATTTGTTGTTTCGCCTTCTGTTGTTGTAGTTTCGTCTTTTGGTGTTTCTTCTGATTTTACGTATTTTTGACTTATTTCTTCTAATTTTTTGCTACCATTATTATTAAATTCTATATCTAAATATACAGTTGTTCCTGCTGTTGTTCCACTACTGCTAGAACCATACATTACTCTTGCTCTTTTAATATCATTATTATCCATTAAAACTTCTTTTGTTTCACTGTCTATTATTTCGAATTTTCCTGCTTGATTAAGTGTGCTTATAACTTTATCTGTATTTTCATTTTCTGTAAGTTCTACTGCAATTGTTCCTGATAGCTCGTCTAGTTTGATTATATAGTTTTGAACACCAGATTTTTCTAATCTTTTTTCTATAATTTCTTTAGATGTTTTGTAATTTTCTAAAGTTTTTACTTCTTCACTGTTATTAGGTGTTACTTCTTTTACATATCCTTTTTCTGCAATTTGCTCATCAGTTAAACTTGTGCTGTCTTCTACAACTTTTCCTTCTGTATCTTTTACAGTTGTAGTACTTTCATTATTTACTACAAGCCTTATGCTTCTAGAACCTTTTATGTCCATTCCATATGAATAATCTTTTACTTGATTTTCCATTCTATTTTGTGCTTTTGTATACACTCCAAAAAATGCTACCATTGTGATTACTGCAATTATTAAAGTAATAGTTAATATTTTTATTTTTTTCATTTTTACTTTCCATTCCTTTCTAAGACACAATATTCTTATAATAACTTTGTGTTATTGATTACTAGTTCAAACCATATTTTTAAATATTTTGCTGCATATTTGCTCATCATAGTTCTGTCCATAAAAATTTCAAAATAATCTAATACTGGACATATTTTAGTGTCAATATTTAAGCATAAAATTGCTTTTCTTTCTTTGCTGTCAATTTTTAACTCAGCATCTGTTACTGCATAATTTACTCTGTCGTGAATATCAAATGTTGATAAATTTGTATTAGAAACCCTATTTCTATGCACATCTGACTTATCTGCTAAAATTAGTGCTGCCGATATATCACTTACAGCTGTTCCTGTTTGTTCATCATGATTGCCAATTGCCATCATAATTTCAGTTCTTTCCTCTTCTGGCATTCCCATGTCTTTTAAAATGTTGTATGCTAAAATTGCACCACTGTGTGCATGGTCTACACGATTTACGCAGTTTCCAATATCATGTAAATATCCTGCAATTTTTGCAAGTTCAATTGTTCTTGCTGGATAATTTAAAGTTTCTAATATTTCTCCTGCTCTTTTAGAAACAATGGAAATGTGCCTGTGACTGTGTTCTGTGTAACCGTAGTCCATCTAATTGTTTTTGTGCTCCTAAAATCAAGGCTTCAACTTCTTTGTTTTCTATGACATCTTGTAATTGTATCATATACTTTTGCCTCCTATTTTAACCTTTTATCATTTTACCCTAAAATATAAAAAATATCAACCATTTTTGAGAATTTTTTAAAACATTGGATTAAAAAATTAGTACAAATTAATTCTTAATATTAATTTGCACTAAGGTATCATTTACTATAATATATACAAACTGATTTCGTAAAATTACTATTGTAACTTTCCAATAGCATATATCGTAAAATTGTATTTTCCAATAGTTTGTCCATCTTTTGTATCTTGCTTATCTTTTGTTTCATTCTCCTCATATTTCCATTCCCAATTTATTATAATCCTTTTATTTTCATTTATTTCTCCTTGCAATTGAGATTGCATATCTTCTAATTTTTCGTACTCTCTACCTTCTCCATTCATTTGAAATTTCAAATTTTGTGGTTTATCTGTTTTACTTTCAAATTTTATTTGGTAATAGATTTTTTCATTTGTTTCTAGCACTATTTCAAAGTTCCCTTTAGTCCCTGGTGCTATTTTTTCTTGTACTAGTGTTTGTTTGTCTATCGTATCCATTAACTTTAGGTTTTTTAATTTAGGTTTTTCATCTTCTAATTTAAAATTATATTGTTGATGATTTGTTTTTTCATTTGTTTCTTGCGAAGAAGAAAATAATTTGAAAAAAATAAGTTCATCTTGAAATTCGCCTTTTGCTTTTTTGAAATTTTGAAAGAAAATAATACATAGAACTATAATAATTATGACCAAAATGATTTTTCTTTTTTGTTTTTTCACTTTGCTTTTATTTCTCCTTTACCCTTTTTCTTGCTCTGAATGTACCTTTATTTGTACATCTTGCAAAATGTCATTTATAGAATAATTTTGGGTTTTATCATAAATAATTTCTAACTGGTAGCAATCTTCTTGTCTATTTTCTTTATGTAATTTCATATTACTTGTTTTGTTATTTTCTAGTGGAACTTCTTGCTTGTCCTTATATAGTTTAAAAGATATTGCTTTTTCTTTTGGGGATAAAACTTCAACATTATAATCTAAATTAATTCCGTGTAATTTCTCCATCTTCTTGATAGTTTTTAACTTTAAAATCATAATATTGCCTTTCTTTTTTTCCATTTACTTCTACTACTGGATTATTTTCTACAATTAATATTGGCTTAGCTACTTTTGCTTTTGTTTCTACAATTGTATTGCTATATTCTTTTCCCATACTATATCCTGAAAAGAACAAGGCTATTACAATAATGCTTAATAAAATAAGTATTATTCCTCTTTTGTTTTCTTTTAATGTTTTTTTCTTTTTCATTCATCCCTCCCAAAATATTTTTTGTAAGGGCAATTATTTTCTTTTTGCCCTTACTTAAAATAGAATAATTACAATAAACCTACTTATCAGATTATACATTTTCAAAATTTTTATCGTTCGTAAAGTTTTAACTCTTTTCTGGTTGAAGTTGTTGGGCTCTAACAATTACATCAAATGTAAATTCTTGAGCATTTTTTGCATCTTCTGTATCGATTATGTCACCTGCTTCTATTCCATCACCATTGTCTGTTTCATAATCCCAATGCCATTCAATTGGAAATGTCTTTACAGCACTATATGTATTTCCTACATCTAAAGATGCTGATATCACGGTAACTAGTTCATTAGCTTGAAATTTGGTTTTTCCAAATGTAAAATATAAATTTCTTGGTGCATTACTTGATTTTTCTATTGAAATTGTATACCAAATTCTAACTTCTGAATCTCTTCCGTCTACTTCAATATTGAATCTTCCTTCTGTTCCTGGTGCAATTTTGCCATCTGCTAAAGTTACGGGTTTATAACTTGTTGAAGCTAATGATATAGTTTGTCTTTCTTCTGTTGAGCCATTTACTTTAAAGTTCCATGTTGCAACATCTAATGTTCCTGTACCTGTTATTTGTGTTACATATTTTGAATAACTTTGTCCTCCTATAAAAGATAATACTACAATAGACAAAATAGCTATTACTAATAGTGCCTTTTTCTTTTTACTCAATAAGCATTCCTCCTTTCTGTCTTTGTTTTTGTTTTGGATATTTTTCGATAAAATTTCTGAATGAAATTTTTTTGAATGAAAATAAAATTTTGAAAATGTAAATTTATTATAATTCCATTTTTTGGATTTGTCAACAACTTTTCATCGCAGTTTTCGACACTTTTCGCCTTTTGGATAACAAATGCTTATCAACTTTATACAAAAAATTGTTTTCACTAGTTGACTTTTCCATTATTTTACAGTATAATATTGTTGTATTTTCTAATTTTTATTTCTTTATTTTCCAAATTAATTTAAACAAAACTTCATTAATGTAATAGAAAATATCCACTTTCTATTACATTATAAAAATCGAAAGGAGGCATTTTATTGCACAAAATAACAAAAATTTTTATTTCTTTCCTACTAATTACAATTTTTAATCTAGCATTTCAAACTGCATTTGCTAAATATGTAATTGAAGACATTCGAACAGTTGCCAAATTAGATATTGATAGATGTAAGCCAAAAATAACTCTTACTGATATTATTTCTTCTAATAGTGACTATCCTACTTATGCTAATAAAAATCATACTATTTCAGGACATATTAAACTAACCGAAAAAAATATTGTTAGAAACGATCTTTCTCTAGATAATATTCAAATATTGGTAGTAGATAAAATAATTGAACCAAACTTTAAAACCTTTTCTTTAGTTTCTGATAATGGTACTGATAAAATTTATGAATTTTCTTTTGATAATACCTTAACAGATGGTTCTTTGACTATTTTTATCCCATCAGGAATTGTTGAAGATAAATCTGGTCAAATAAATGACGAAACCATTCTTTCTACTAATATTTATATTGATAACACCCCACCTGTTGCAAATTTTCAAGAAATATCTAGTTCTGATAATAAGTCTAAAGCAGAAATATCTGTAAATGAGGCAATTAGACCTTTATCTGGTTGGGACATTTCTGGCGATAGCAAAATTCTAACTAAAGAATTCAATAATTATATTTCTTATCAACTTCCAATTATAGATTTAGCTCAGAACTCTTCTGATGTATTAGTAGATATAAAAAATGCAACTAATATTGTTCTTCAATATGGAAGTTCTGATGATTATAGTAGGCAAACTCTTGTATCTAGTGGTTCTGTTTCTTCGCCTAATACCATTTCTTCTAATTCTCTTTGTAAAACAGAAGCCATTTTTATGAAACTAGATGGTAATATTTCTCCTTCTTCTTTACAAGCAAGGTGCTATGTTTACACACATTGGGGAAATGGTGTTTCTAGACCATGTAATTATTCTGAGTTAATGTATTCTCATGGATACAGTCCATGGATTGACTATAATACAGGAAACAATACTATGTATAAAGGTAATATTTTTACACAATTAGGTGGTTGTGGTGTAAATTCTTCAGGAAATATTAATTCTCCATATTATATTCCACCAGATATTGCTAGTAAGTATTTATATGGTATTTCTAGTTTGCAATTTAAACTGCAAAATTCGCCAGATTTATCAGTTGTTTACCAAATTTATATAAAAGGCAAATCATGGCTAAAAGCTGTATCTGATGGTGAGGAAGCTTTTTATGACCACACAATGCCAATTTCTGCATTTCGTATGAATATTGTTCCAAAATCTGAAAAGCAACGTTTAATTGACTATTGGAATAGAGTATTTTAAGTTTATCTTATTACCTATCAGTTTCATTTTTATAAATGTAACAAAAGTGTCAGATATTAGGTCTATTTATCTTTTGTTTACTCCAATAATTCCACCTAAAATACCAAATATTATTCCAACAGCAATCATAATTATACTTTGCATATTTAGCCCAAATTTCCAGTTTAATATGCTAGAAATCAAATAAATGGTAAATACATATATTCCACCTATTAAGCCACCATTTATTAAGCCATTCTTTTTGATTTTCATGTTTCCGAACAGAGCTTCCTATTAAAATACTAATTGCTGTTATTACAATTATAACAGGTGTTATCGTGTTTTCACTTACATTTGTATATGTAAGCATAGTTGCAAAAATTAGCAATAATATTAGGCTAGCAAGTAATGCTATTCCTACACCTTTTGCTATATTGTTTATTGTGTTTTCCATTTTACTATCATTCCTCTCTTAAAGATTAAAATCTAGTAGAAAAATAATTCATTTTTTTACTCTATCTTACCTTTACTTTTTATTTCAATATATGTAATAAATAATAAAAAAAGAACCTAGATAAGTTTTAAACCTATCTAGTTCTTTTTTAAATCAAATTAATTTATGCAACTTTTATTCCAGTATCTATAACTTCTTTCACAAATGGATTTGAAATTTTATTCTCCTCATAAAAGTAATTATTTTTCTAAATATATAAAAAGCATAAATGTCATCTAATTTTAATATTTAGATAACAATTATGCTTTATTAATTTGGCTGAACATCATTACCCTTATTAGAACAATGATGACTTTTTTGAGCTTGAATAGAACTTTCAAGCTCTTTTATGTTTGGTATTCTTGTTTCAACTGGTTTTCCATTTGCATTATATATAATTGTGATGTTATCATCATATATATACACTTTGTATATTAACACATTGATTATCATTTGTCTATACTTTAAATCGTTTTTGTTTCCATTTTGTAAACTCTTTAAAAAGTATTTTATTTCCTTTTCCGAAACTAAAAACATACTACTTTCTTCTTCTTCGATTTGGTTTTGTAATTCTATTTTTTGTTGTTCCATTTTTGACATTTCTTCAAAAATATACTTTCTCACATTATCATCATTACACATTTTTAAGCTATTCACTAGATTTGTCTTTTGACTTTCGTTTTCTAAAATCTCTCTTTGTAGTTGTTTTATCCTCGAATGGTCCTGTGTTTTACACGCCGTTTTATATACAGCAGTTGCCATTTCATTTATATTTTCATCTGTCAATTCTCCTCTTGCTAAATCTACAACTAAATCTTCTATATATTCCTTTTTTATATTTTTTCTGTTACATTTATGTTTTAAAGTATTTTTACAACTATAATAACAATATTGTGTATTATTTGCAGACCTTCCACTAACTCCGACCATCATTTCCTCACAAGCTCCACAGAATAATTTTGTAGTCAATAAATACTCTGCATTTGCCCTTGTTCTTGCTGGTGCTTGTTTATTTTTTAGTAGCTTTTCTTGTGCTTGATAAAATGTTTCATCATCAATAATTCGTGGAATAATATTTGGAGTTTCTTTTCCATTATATTCATATATTCCAATATACTTTTTATTTAAAATTATTGTTCTAATACTCTTTTTGTTAAACTCTTTATTTTGCGAAGTCTTTAAACCTATTTTATTCAAGTATCTTATTATATCTGCCATTGTATAATCATTGATATACATTTCAAATATTTTTCTAACTATTGGGGCTTTTTCTTCATCAATGTCATATTGTTTCTTATTTATTGGTTTGCCATTTGCCCCAAAGGGAACAGAAATAGTTTTTAGTTTCAACCCTAATGGAACACTGCCACCGTTATAAAAAAATCTACTAGCATTAGTATTCATTCCTCTTAAAACCTTTTGTCCTAATTCCACAGAATAATATTCTGCCATACCTTCAAGAACACTCTCCATAAGAATACCTGAGGCATCATCCGAAATATTTTCTTTTGCTGAATATACCCTGACACCATTCTTTTTTAGTTTTGCTTTATAAGTCGCTGAATCGTATCTGTTTCTTGCAAACCTATCTAGCTGATAAACTAAAATCCCTTGAAATTTCTTGTTTTTACTATCTTCTACCATTTTTTGAAATTGTGGTCTATTATCTGTTGTTGCACTTTTAGCTTCATCAATATAAGTATGAATAATGTTATAACCATTTTTTTCGGCAAATTGTTGACACTCTTCAATTTGTCCATCAATAGATTGCTCTGTTTGATTATGAGAACTAATCCTTGCATAAATTACTACATCCATTTTGATTTTCCTTTCTACAATTTATTTACGATATTATCTAAGTCATTAAACAATAGCCTTATTATTATTCCTTGTATTCCGTATTAGCATATCTTGATTTTCTTCTATTCCTAAAAAGTTTTCATCAGTATTCGCATTATTTATCCTTTGTTTTTCTTCAATATATCTTTCAAAATAACATAAAAGCATTATAAAATTTTTATCTTGCATAAACAAATTGAAAATATTTAGCTTTTTTTTATGTTTGTTTGAAAGTGGATTTTTGTCTTTTAAATCTTGTACCTCTTCCATATCGTGATTTAGTAAATATAAAACTCTCATTGTATTTTCATATAGTCCTAACATATCTTCAATCTCTGCTATCTCAATATTATCACTACTTGTTTTTCCTAAAAGGTAGTCATTTGTAACACCTAATACAAAAGAAATTCTCTGTAATTGTTTTGGTGTAGGCATACGATAACCCTTTGTATAATTCGTGATAGCAGATTTTGAAACATCTGCTAATTCTGCTAAATCAACATTTGTTTTCTTCTGTTTTATTAGTTCTTCACAAAGTCGTTTTGAAAAACGATATTGTTCTTCATCAAAATAACCGTTTCTTTTCTTCTATGCTTTCTCTTAATCTGTCGTCATCATCATTGTTAAAGCTATTGTGTCTTTTACTAATTTTCATAATAAATTTTCCCCCTTTTACTATTTACACTTTTTGAACTTTACTCTAAATAAAAAGTAAGTTTTTTTCCTTTGCATAATGTAGTAATCATACTTTTTTGATTTATAATAGTGTCAAGTTACAAAAGTACACAATAGAAAGAGTTTATATTTATTTTATATTTATTATATTATGATTGTGAACTTTTGTACATATACTTTATGATTTTTTTCACCATTTGTCAAGTATTTTTCCAAATTTTAAAGAAAGGAGGCTTTTATTATGCGATTATCAAAGTCGCAGATTAAACAAATGAGTTCTTTTATATCACTCAACTTACAAGACATAAGGGATTTTATAGACAAAAATAGAGATGATTACGAAAAATGGTTAAAAGAAGAAGAATACAAAGAAATGAAAATTAAACAGATATACAAAGGATATTTCACTATACCAATAAATATACGAGAGATAAATAATTTTGAAACTTTAATTTTAACATAGAAAGGGGAATTTAAGATGTTATATGATATTTTTGATAAATCAATGATTTTAGATTTTATGGGAAAGGTACTGAAAATAATTGGAAATGAAAAACTGGTTGATGTTTCCAATTCTGTTTCATCTTATAGCAATGACTTCAAACAAAATAATTTCACCGAAGTTTCTGCCATTATATATATTTTTCTTGCTCAAAGGTTACCTGACTATCTTAGATATATGGAACCAAATAAAGAAGAAAATCCACTTTTAGAAGAACTAAAAAGCCTTATAAATGAGTGTCAAGAAAAGACAAAAAATGGTGGTTGGAACTTAGAACACTTTTTATATAGATAATAAAAGGAGGAACAAAACAATGACAATTCAAGACTTAAAGAATAATAAACAATGGGTAAATTGGAATTATAAGGGAACTACAAAAGTTCCCCTATCTTCCAAAAACCAAAGGACAGGAACTAACAAACAATATCAAAACACTTGGGCTACTTTTGAACAAGTAAAAGCAAACACAAAGGCTAACGGAATCGGTCTTATTTTAACAAATGGTGTTTGTGGAATTGATATTGACAAAAGAGACTTGAACGATAGCACTACACAAGATATATTCGAGTTAATGGATACATACACCGAATATAGTCCAAGTGGAAATGGTTTTCATCTTCTTTTTACTGTGGATATGAATAAAATTCCCAATGCCCTACACTCTCAATATTATCAAAAAAATCCACACAATAAAATTGAGTGTTACATTAGCGATTTAACAAATAGATATTTTACTTTTACAGAAAATGTAATAATTGACAAACCTATAAACGAAAGGACAGAACAATTATTGATTTTTCTTGATAAGTATATGAAACGACCAAAAGCAAACATTGAAAACGGATCTGATGAGAGTTTAGAAAGTTCTTGTCAATATATCATTGATATTATTAGTAAAAGTGAAAATGCTGAAAAGTTTGAAAAACTTTATTTTCAAGGAGATATTTCACAATATAACAATGATGAAAGTTCTGCCGATATGGCTTTATGTTGTATTCTAGCCTTTTATTGTGGTGAAGATTTTGAACTTATTGACACCCTATTCACTAAAAGCAAATTATATAGGCAAAAATGGGATAGAACAGATTACAAATCAAAAACTATTATAAAAGCTATTGAATTTTGTAATAATAACTTTTATAAAAATTGTGTAAATTTTAGATTACTTGACAAATTGAAAAAACTAATACCAGAAAAGAAATATACTCAAAACGATATTGGGATGAGTGAACTTTTTGCTGATATATACAAATCTAAAATTCGATACAATGTTACAGCAAAACAATGGTATTTTTTCAATGGTAAAGTATGGGTTGAAGATACTGGCTCAATGATAACATTACAGAAGATGAAAGAACTATCAAAAACTTTAAGTGTGTATAGTTCATCAATTACAGATGAGGATAAAAAAGACAAATTTTCAAATTATGTTAAAAAACTTGGAAACTTAAAAGCAAGAGAAACAGTTATAAAGGATAGTAGAGATAAAATGTTTATCAAACAAGCTGATTTTGATAAAAACACAAGTTTATTTAATTGCCTAAATGGAACATTGAACTTAAAAACACTTGAATTTTCAGAACATAACCCAAAAGACTTATTATCAAAAATAAGCAATGTGGAATATGAGCCAAAAGCCCAATGTCCTACTTTTAAAAAATTCATAAATCAAATAATGCAAAACAACAAAAACAAAATAGAATATTTACAAAAAGCCTTTGGGTATGCTTTAACCACAGATACATCACAAGAAACTTGTTTTATACTTTATGGACCAACAACCCGAAATGGAAAAGGTACATTGACAAACACAATAGTAAATATGTTAGGAGATTATGCAAAAACTGCATTACCCGAAACATTAGCATTGAAAAAATACAAAGATGCCTCAAAAGCAAGTGGAGATATTGCAAGACTTAATGGTTGTAGATTTTTGAATATCAATGAGCCTTCACAACAAATGAATATTGATAGTGCATTACTAAAAACATTGACTGGTGGGGATAAAATAGTAGCTAGATTTTTACATCAAGGAGAATTTGAGTTTTACCCTATATTTAAGGCCTTTATAAATTGTAATTATTTGCCTATTATTGATGATGATACTGTTTTCAATAGTAATCGTGTTAATGTAATAACATTTAACAAGCATTTTTCACCAAAAGAACAGAACAAAGAACTAAAACAAATTTTGCAAAATCAAGATGAAGTATCTGGAATTTTTAATTGGTGTTTAGAAGGACTTAATAAATACCGAAATGAAGGACTAATTCCACCAAAAGAAATAGAACAAGCAACTTTAAAATATGAAAAAGTCAATGATAAGTTCAATCTCTTTTTTGCTCAAGAGCTGATTCCTAGTAATTTCAATGTTACTTTATCTTGTGTATATGATAGATATACAAAATGGTGTAACAAAAACAAATTATTACCATTGTCAAAATCTAAAATTAAGGAAAAACTACAAAGGATGAACATTTTTAAGGATAAAGGGCGAGTAAATAAACAAACAACAAGTAATGTCATTATTGGATATGTGCTAAAACCTGAATAAACAAAATAAGTACAAAATGTACAGTTTTTATATAAGATATTATAACTTAATGTATAATAATAATATATAAATACTTTGTACATTTTGTACATTTATAAAAACGAATTTTAAGAAAATAAAATATTTTCATTTTTGCTTTTACTTTCTTACTGTGTTCGCTTTCTCTCTTAATTTTAAATTTATGAAAGTATTACAAAGTAAACAAAAAATTAACTTTAAAAAATCAAATTTTGTGGTAAAATTATCGGTAAAATACTGTAACAGAGTAAAAAAGTATTTTACCCTATTTTACTCTTATTCTATTTACTATCATCTATCTTGATATTTTTTATATCTTGTAAATCCATATTTTCAATAGAATACTTAATCATTGCATTTATTATATAATTATATGATTTTTTACTTTTCTTTGATAGCTTTTCAATTATATTAAAATCGTTTTCGTCTACTCTTATTGAAAATTGAACTTTATCTGCTCCACTTGGAATTTTAAAAGCCATATTATGCACCACCTTTGAACTATTTTTAGTTTATATTAGCATTTTACAATTTTAGTGAAAATATGTATAGTTTGAAAAAGAACTATTTACGAACTAAAAATAGTTGACTTTATTTTTAAACTTTGATAATATGGTCTAGTCAAAAACATTAAAAGATAGCAATTTTACTTACTACCTTTTCGAGTATCATCTAAATTGTTCAAAGCATACTCACAAGCTTGAATAACAAATCTTGAAAAAGTTACATTTTGCCCTTGTATCGCTTTTTCAATATTTTCAATTAAAGGAATTGGAAATCTTATTGTTTTATTTTCAGTTTCTTTTCTATTAGGTTTTATTTGAAAAGCCATTTTGCATTACCTCCTATACATAGGTATTGTATTGCAAAAATTAAAATAAAAAAGCATTGCAAAATGTATTGCTTATTTTATATGTTTTTGATAAAATAAAAATGTAATATCACAAGAGGTACAAGAAATGGAAAGAATAAATAAAGACTTCAATATCCCCTACTACATATTTGAAGAAATCGTAGAATACATAGAACTAACAAATCAAGGATATTGCAAATCAATGAAATGGGAAAATATAAAAGCACTTTTACGATTAGCAAAAGTCAATAACAGATTATCAAATGAGCAAGTCGATTTTATTATAGAGAAATACAACAGAGAATAAAATATTTTGTGATATATTTTAGAAATTTTACAAGAGATAAGGGGGTGAATTTTAATGAGAAATCAAAAAGGAATTAGCTTAATAGCAATAATTATTATTGTTGTAATAGTAATAGGTATAATTATTTATATTGCTAACTACAAAGACGGGCATAAACTAACTAATGAAGAGAAAACTGCTTATTTGAATTTTAGAAGTGAAATTACAAAAATTATGAATGCACTTGAATATAGTTCAAAAGATAATTCAAACTTTACTGGAACAATATCAAAAAAAGACTTTGAATTGTTAGGACAAATGGTTAAAAGCGAAGATAAAAATAATTATTGGTTTTCTAATCCTAATAGTAAAGAATGGGTTTTTGGTGCTTATAATACAGAAGATATACTTATTGAAAAAGGATATACACCAGAAGAAGCAAAAGAATATGAAATAACCTATATATTTGATAGTAACTTCATATATACTCTTTATGTTAGAAGAATTGGAACAGATTATTATTTATTTGATTATGAATTTTCTGGAAATAATACAGAACAAATAGGTGCATTGATTACTATAAAATAATGGAGGTATAAAAAATGTATTGTCAAAATTGTGGTAAACAAATCACCAGTATTGCTGATGAGTGTCCTTATTGTAAAACAAAAGTAAATGCAAACAATAATCAAACTAATTATCAAGAAACAGATCAGTCAAAAAATAATAATGTTTTATATTATGGTATGAATGGAAAACCTGTTACAATTTGGAAATTTATAATAGGTATTATGCTTTTAATTGGCTTTCCTATTATTATTATATTTATAAGTGGTTAATTGTAATTACATACAAAATTACAAAAAGGCGAAAATATTGAAAAAACGCCTTTTTCTATTTTATATCTAGTATAAAGAAAACTTGCAAAGAAATTTCAATATTAAGTATATAATATAGCATAAAATAAAAATTCTTTTTATAAAAAACGGCGTACTTTACATTGAGTTGTAAAACAAAATTAAAATTGTACCATTTTATATTTACTTCTGTTTTAATGGATTTTATAATCATAATATAAAAATCCATTAAAGAAAGGAAAATGTAAAATGAAACAAAGAGACTTATTTACAGAAGAAGAAAAAGAACTATTTTATAAAGTTACTGGTACAAGATTAAAACAACATTTGGTTAGTGAGAACAGATTCCAAGAAATCAATGCAAATTTTAATACTAATACATTTGATGATAATTATGTCACACTATAAAGCTAATCATTTTTATTGTGGTTATATATGAAAAAGGCGAAAAATATTGAAAATTCGCCTTTTTTTCACATTTTCTATGGACGCTTTTGACTTTACTCTTTATAATTATAAATATAAAATAAAGAAAGGATGAAAAGCTATGAAACAAACAAATCAAGCACTTACAAAAGATATTGAAAAAGTAGATGTTACAAAAGAGATGAAAGAAAAATGTTTTAGAAAAACAAAAGGATATGAAAACACATTAGGAAAAGTTGAAAAACAAGGAAATCTTTACTTTATAACATTTGCAGAGGGTTACACAGCTTTTTGTGAAAAAGAAAGGAAAGCAAGAAAAGTTACAGAAGTCATTTGGTATTCTAAAATAGCAAAAGAAGAAAAGGACCAAAACAAAAAACTAGAAGATTATATCAAAGAGTTTAAGGAAAACAAAATCATATTTGATGGCAAAACAATTCCTGAATTTATTGATACTGAAAAAAGTTTGAAAACAAGACAAAGAGAAGAAACAAAAAAGAGTTTGAAATAATCAAATTGTGATGAGTTTATAGGTACATACTGAAAAATCATATTTATTTTATATTTATTGATAAAATCTAGGAACTAGGTTTGAAACTGGGAGACTTAAAAATCAAAAATGATAAATTATATATCTTGATATATAAAGTCTCCCAAAATCAAAACTGGTTCCAATTCTTATTTTTAATTAAAATACCTTATATTATATATATGTTATATATATAATATAAGGCTTATTTCATCATTTTTCTATGATAATTGATAGTTAATAGCGAATCCCCCTATAAAGTATATGATTTTGTTCTTATAAGGGAAATTTGGCTGGGCTGGCTAGATTCGAACTAGCGCATGTATGAGTCAAAGTCATATGCCTTACCACTTGGCTACAGCCCAATGTTTAATATTAAATTTAAAAATTTGTTTTATGATGAGTTTGTTTGACATTCTGTTTGACATTGGCAAATTTCAAAAATAGTATATCATTCAAACTCTATATGTGTCAAGCCTTTGCGAGTTTGGAATTACTTTGAAACGATAAAGAGTCAAAGTCTGGTGCCTTATCGCTTGGCTACAGCCCAATATATTTATGGGGTGGAAGATGGGACTCGAACCCACGGTCTCCAGTGCCACAAACTGGCGCGTTAACCAACTACGCTACATCCACCATTGTTCACGTGCACCTTTAAACCTCGAGCACATTTAATATTATAACTAATTCGCACCCCATTTGTCAACTGTTTTTTTAAATTTTCTATTAATTTTTTTATATAGTCCACAAGAAAAGTTGCTTTGTTGCCTTACTTGTGGACTTTGAAATTAATATAACGAGAAAATCACTATCTTTTTATTGTGCTGTTGATAAGTTATTTGGGTCAATACCATATTGAGAATACAACCAATTCATATAATTAAATGGTTCTAAAGTCTTTGGTTCTCCATAATTCACACCATTTGTTTCAACCTTAATAGATGTAATTTTAACTGGATTTACTGGTGTGCTAACTTCTGCATTTGCTGAGCTTTCTTCGCCTTCGCTATTTGCTTTTACTTCAACTTCTTCTATTTTATGTACTACATCCATACCTTCAATTACTTTACCAAAAGATGTATAGTATCCATTTAATGATGTTGTTTCTTTTGTCATAATAAAGAATTGTGAACTTCCTGAGTTGTAAGATTCTTCTGCTAAGCTTTGAGAATATTGAGTATAGTCATTTCTTGCCATACCAATAACCCCTTCTTCAAATTTCAATTTATTGTTAACTCCATTTGATATAAATTCACCTTTTATTGTGTATTCTTTATCTTCTCCACCGTCTTTCAAGTCTGCTAATGTTGCTGATCCACTTCCTGTTCCTGCTTTATCTCCACCTTGTATCATAAAATCTTTTACTACTCTGTGGAAAGTTAATCCGTCATAAAATCCCCTGTTTGCAAGTGTTACAAAGTTTGCTACTGTTTCTGGTGCTAAATCTGGGTATAATTCAATTTTTATTGTTCCAAAATTCTCTACTTCCATTGTTGCTATTGGATTTTCAACTTTCATAGTTGCTTTTTTATAGTATCCATATCCTACTGTTGCTAGTAATATTATTACTAAAATTAATGCAATTATCCATATAATATTTTTTGTTTTCATTTTTCTTCTCCTTTTCTTCTTTGAAGCTTTTGCTTCTGTTTATTTATAATTTTAAATTAAATTATCAAAAATAAATTGCTCTTGCATCCTTTTTAAAGATTGCTTTATTGTTCTTGCCCTTACTTCTCCTATTCCTTCTACATCGTCTAAACTTTCTATGTCAGCTGCTAGTATGTGTTGGAATGATTTGAATGAACCAATTAGATTTTCTACTATATTGTTTGGCATTCTTGGTATTTTATTTAAAATCCTATATCCTTTTGTGTATACTCCCACTTCGTCATAATTATCAAATGTCTCATATCCTAGCAATTTCGCTATTACTGTTTCTCTTGATAGTTCTTCATATTCTAGTTCGTTCAACTTTTCAATTACTTTTTTAGGAGTTATTTTCTTTTTGCCTGGTACAATATAATCTTTTATAATAAGCTCTTCTTCTTTTTCTAGTCCACCTATCAACTCTTCAAGTTGCATTTTTACAAGCCTTCCGTCATTGCCTAATTCATATATCTGCCTTTGTATCTCTTCTACTATTTTCATAACCATTTCGGCTCTTTGAATTGCAACTATTACATTTTGTAATGTTACTATATCATTAAATTCATATTCATTCAAGATGTTTAGCTTATTATCAAATACTTTCTTATATTTTTCCAGTGTTTGTATTGCTTGGTTTGCTTTGTTTAATACAACGTCTGTATCTTCTAGTATATACCTGTCACTACCTTTGAAAACTGTAATTATGCTTCTTCTTTGCGAGATACTTATTACTAATTCTCCTGTTTGTTTTGCTGTTCTTTCAGCAGTTCTATGTCTTGTACCTGTCTCTAATGTTGATATTTCATGTGATGGTATTAATTGTGCATTTGCATATAGTATCTTTTTTAAATCTCCACTTAACACTATCGCCCCATCCATTTTTGCTAATTCATATAATTTTGATGAAGAATAATCTTCATTTATTGTAAATCCACCATCAACTACTTCTTTTAATACTTCGTTTTTGTCTGTGATTAATAATAAAGCTCCTGTTCTTGCTCTTAAAATATTTTCTAGTCCGTTTCTTATTGGGGTTCCTGGCGCAATTAGTTTCAAAATTTCTGTAATGTTGTCTTCCTTGCCTGTTCTCAACTCTAATTCTCCTTTCTGTCCATTGGGACATTTGGGGACGTTTCCTTTTGGACATTTTGTCCATTTTGGGACACATCTTTTTCAAAAAACATCAAAACTTTTTTGGCCTGTCCCAAAAAGTTTTGCGAAATGCAAAAAGTTAATCAAAAACTGTTGCAAAACGCAAAAATTGTGATATAATATAAAGCAATATTGAAAAAACAATAACAAGGACAAGGCAAATAATACAATAACTAAGAGAGAGTCAAAGAATGGTGGAATTTTGGCAGGTAAAAATTATTTGTTATCACCTTAGTTCGTCGCTAAATTGAAATAACAGTAAATTAGCCGTAAATCTGCGTTAAAGATAACAAAGAGAGTAAATAAAACAAATTATTTACTAACTTAGGTGGTACCGCGGAAAACAAAATCTTTTCGTCCTAAACAAGCAGGATGAAAAGATTTTTTTGTTTACCAGATTTGGGTGTTTTTGGGGACAGACCTTAAAAACACCCTAAGAAAAAATAAAAAACAAATAGATAAGTAACAAAATTTAGGGTGTTTTTAAGGTCTGTCCCCAAAAACACCCAAAGAGGAGGAATTTTTATGTAC
>CATLUC010000015.1 GCA_950059165.1 uncultured Clostridium sp. | reverse complement strand
CCAGTTTATCCATTCTTCCACTTTATACACCTCATTATTTTTCGTGTATATTATATCATTTATGTTGACTAATTGCAATATCTAAAAAAAGATACAAAATCTTTTTGCATTTAATCCTTACTATCTCTTGTGAGTACAAAAAAGTCGAAACTCGAACATTTTTATCCAAAATAACTACTAATTTCCTCTAACCCTTGAAATCCCTTTTGTCTATAAACCTCATACAAAACAATATTAACCGAATTAGAAAGGTTTAATGACCTCAAAGTTGGTCTCATAGGAATTCTAATAGTCTTATCAATATATTTTTGCAAAATATCTTCTGGTAAACCTTTAGTTTCTTTTCCAAATAGCAAAAAGACCTCATCCATATCCTCATAATTAGGTTCACAATAAATATGTTTTCCCTTAGTAGTTGCAAAAAACATATTTGTATCCTCTGGATTATGTTTTTCCAAAAAGCTTTCAAAACTATCATGCTCCTCAATCTCGACCTTATCCCAATAATCTAAACCTGCTCTTTTTAATGACTTGTCATCTATTTTAAATCCTAATGGATGCACTAAATGCAACTTAGCCCCCGTTGCAGCACAAGTCCTTGCAATATTTCCAGTATTTTGTGGAATCTCTGGCTCAACCATAACGATATGTATCCTCATCTTTCTATCTTCTCCTTCTTAAATCTAACCTGTCCCAAAAAGTTCCATTTGGGCACATTTGGGACAGGCACTGTTATGCCCAAATGGGAATAACTGTGCCTGTCCCAATTATGCCCAAAATTTATTTCTTAAGTTTTTGTCTTACATATTCATATAAGATTATTCCTGTTGCAACAGAAGCATTTAAGCTTTCTGTTTTTCCAAGCATTGGAATTTTAATTTTTTCATCAGCCATTTGACTAATTTGTGGTTCTACTCCATTTGCTTCATTTCCAATAACAATTACTTTTTTTTGATATTTTATGTCATAGATTGTATTTTCTGTTTGCAATGAAGATACAACAATTTTAAATTTGTGCTTTTTTATTTCTTTCAAAGTTTGCTTTAAGTCTTCACATTCTATAATTTTCACTCTAAAAATAGCCCCCATAGTTGAACGCACTACTTTAGGGTTAAAACTGTCTGCTGTCCCTTTTGATAATAATATTTGTGTTAGTCCTATACTGTCTACTGTTCTTAAAATTGTTCCTAAATTACCTGGGTCTTGTACATCATCTAAGGCTACTATTATGTCTTGTGTATAATCTATTTTTGTATCATTATTATTTTTTTCTATAACTGCCAAAATCCCTTGTGGTGACTGCACCTCTGATAAATATTTTAAAATGTTTTCTGTTACATAAACACATTCATGTTTTGCAATTGCATACATTAAATCTTTTGGAATAGCAGCATTCTTCTCACAATCATCACATAAAATAATCTGCTTTATAGGTGCTTTTTCTTGAATTGCCTCTCCTACTAATTTAATCCCCTCAATTA
Organism: uncultured Clostridium sp.; assembly: GCA_950059165.1. Classification (GTDB taxonomy): domain Bacteria; phylum Bacillota; class Clostridia; order TANB77; family CAG-508; genus CAG-269. The sequence continues at coordinate 20,365 of CATLUC010000015.1, read as the reverse complement.
GGTATTCGTTAGCCATATCTCTATATTTTTTGTCTTTTAATTTTTTAATATGCTTTATAAAATCATTATCTTTACTTGTTATTTTTTGCATAGTTTAAGCTTCTCTCCCCTTAATTTTAAATTTGTAACCTGTCCCAATCATGCCCAAATGGCAACAATAGTGCCTGTCCCACTTATGCCCAAAAGGGCTATTAGGTGCCTGTCCCAGTTATGTCCCAGTTATGCCCAATAAAAATTGTGTTACTTGTGTTAGGATTTGCTGTTCTTCTTTTGTTCCTGTTTCTAGAGTTATCATTGGTTTTATGCTGTTTGAGAATTTGATTTTGTTACCATATTTTTTTACGAGTTCGGTTATGTCTATTTTTAATTGGTTTGGCTCAAATGTGAATACTACTGCTGTGTTTTTGCTTGCTATTTTACTTATTTTTAGGTTTTTGGCTAGATATTTTATTTTTGCTATTTGTATTAGTTTTTCTACTTCTTTTGGCATGTTTCCAAATCTGTCTATTATTTCGTCTATTATGTTTTGTATGTCTTGTTCGTTTTTGCATAGTGCTATATTTTGATATATTTCTATTTTTTGGTTTGGGTCTTGGATATATTCATCTGGTATGTAACTTGTTACGTTTAGGTCTATTTGTAGTTCTATTTCGGGTCTTATTTGTATTCCTTTCATTTCTTTTATTACTTCGTCTAATAGGTTGCAATATGTGTCATATCCCACTTGTTCTAAGTGTCCTGATTGTATTTCTCCAAGTAGGCTTCCGAGCCCCTCTTATTTCCAAATCCCTCATCGCTATTTTGAATCCTGAGCCAAATTCTGTGAATTCTTTTATTGCTTTTAGTCTTTTGTCTGCTACTTCTGTTAATAGTTTGTCTTTTTTGTATGTGATGTAGCTATATGCTTGCTTTTCTGCTCTTCCTACTCTTCCTCTAATTTGATATAGTTGTGCTAGCCCCATTCTATCAGCATTTTCTACTATTATTGTGTTTGCATTTGGTATGTCAATTCCTGATTCTAATATTGTTGTGCATACTAATACGTTGGTTTTGCCCTCAACAAATTCTTTCATGATTTCTTCTATTTTGCTTCCTGTCATTTGTCCATGTGCATAGACTACATTTGCTTCTGGTACAAGTCTTGCTATATTATCGGCCTTTTTTTGTATTCCTTCTACATTGTTGTATAAATAAAATACTTGACCATTTCTTTCTAATTCTTTGGTTATTGCTTCTTTTATTACTTCTTCGTCATATTCTAATACATAAGTTTGTACTGGTTTTCTATTATATGGTGGCTCGTAAATTACTGACATATCTCGTATTCCCACAATTGACATATGCATTGTTCTTGGAATTGGTGTTGCTGTCATTGTTAAAACATCTACATTTGTTTTTATTTGCTTGATTTTTTCTTTTGCTTTTACTCCAAAGCGGTGTTCTTCGTCAATTATCAATAATCCTAAGTCTTTGAATTCTACGTCATTGCTTAAAATTCTATGTGTTCCAATTAAAACATCTACTTCTCCTAATTTTAGCTTTTTTATTACTTCATCTTGATATTTTTTGCTTTTAAATCTATTTAGTATTTCTACTTTTATTGGGAAGTCTTTCATTCTTTCTTTAAATTCTTGGTATTGTTGCTCTGCTAAAACTGTAGTTGGTGCTAAGTAAGCTACTTGCTTTTGGTCCATAACTGCTTTAAATGCTGCTCTTAAAGCTACTTCTGTTTTACCATATCCTACATCTCCACATAAAAGTCTATCCATTGGTTTTGCCATTTCCATATCTTTTTTTACTTCTTCAATGCAACGAAGTTGGTCATCTGTTTCTTGGTATGGAAATTTTGCTTCAAATTCGTTTTGCCAAGGTGTGTCTTTACTAAAGCTAAACCCTTGTGATTTGTCTCTTTTTGCATATAGTTCTATCAATTCTTTTGCTACTTCTCGCAAGTTATTTTTGACCTTCGCCTTAGTTTTTTCCCAATCTTTTCCACCTAATCTATTTATTTTAGGATGGATTGCATCTGCTCCAACATATTTTCTAATTGTGTCTAGGTCATTTGTTGGAATATATAAAATATCGTCATTTTGATATTTTATTTTGATGTAGTCTTTTATTGTTCCATCTGCTTTTATTGTGTTTACACCAATATATATACCTATTCCATATTTTTTGTGTACTACATAATCTCCTATTTTTAGGTCGGCAAATACGACTTTTTCTCCTTCTTTAAAATCGTGGTTTGTTATCCTTCTTTTTCGTTTTTCTCCATCAATTAGGTTATCTGCCTCTATTACCAATTGTTTTAAGTCATATAGTTCAAACCCTGATGTTAGGTTTCCAATTGTAATTGTTACAATTGCTTCGCTTGATTTTACTATAATTGTTTGGTTTAATTTTTCTTCAATTTTGTTTATAATTTCTTTTTCATTTAATAGATTTTGTAGCTTTTTTGCCTTTTCTTTTGTTGATACTAGCATATAGATTTTTTTGTGCTCATTTACTGCTTTTGTTACTTCTTCCACTAAATTTTCTATTTCACTTTTATAGTAATTTATTTCTCTATATTGAAATTTGTATTTTTCAATGCTTAAGCTTTTTTTGGTGTCTTGCTTTTCTATATACACAATTTGCCTATTTTGCAAAGTTTCTTCTATATCTTCTAAGGTTAATAGTCCTTGTATGGCTTGTGGTACACTTTTTTCTTTTTCTATCAATGCTTTTATTAGATTTTTGTTATCTAATTCAATATTTTTTGCTCTTTGTTTTATTTTTCCTATTTCATCTAAAAATATACAATATTCGTTAGATAAATAATCTAATAATGTTTCTTGTTTTTCGTAAAAGTAGTCAAAATATTTGTCTATTTTGCTAATATAATTGCCTAATTTTAAACTTTCGGCATCTTCTTCATTTATTTGTTTTATTTTTTTGTATGTGTTTTCTATTGAATTTTCTAAAATATATTCATGTGATGGATATATTGTGGCTTTTTCTAGTGTTTTTATTGACCTTTGACTTGTAATGTTGAAGCTTCTTATTGAGTCTATTTCATCTCCCCAAAACTCGATTCTTATTCCTGTTGTTTCATTTGTTGCAATATCTACAATTCCTCCACGAACGGCAAATTGCCCTCTTCCTTCGATTAAATCACATCTTACATATCCTAATTTTATAAGCTTTTCTTTTATTTCTTCTAAATTGTGTGTTTGACCTATTTTAAAGTCTAATTTATTTTTGTATAGTGTTTGTTTTGTAGGTATTTTTTGCGTAATTGCTTCTATTGTTGTAACTACAATTAAGTTCTTTTTTGCAACTATTTGGTTTAGGGCTTCTATTCTTTGGTATGGCAAGTCTTTGCTTTCTGCTATATAGTCATATGTCACTATTTCTTTTTTTGGAAATTGTACTACGTTTTCAGTGAAATATTTTAGGTTTTCATATATTTTTTTTGCTTGTATTTCATTGTATGTGATTATACATATTGGCTTTTTTCCAAATTCATGTATTCCTGTTCCTATTTGTACAAAACCTACGTCAGTTAAGCCCGATATTTCTATCGGACTTGTTTTGTTTTCTATTTGTTTTAATAAATCTTTGAATTTGGCTAAATTGCCAAGTTCTCCTATTATTGTGTTCATTTGTTTTCTCCATCGTTGTTTTTTGTATCTATATATTATCACACTTTTGTTGGTTTTTCAACTCTTTTTGTTTTCAAGTTTCGATTTAATTATCTTGCATATCCTGTTGTTTGTTACATACAATAAATTCATATAATTTATTGCATATTATAAAAAAATATGTTATAATTTATACAAATTCCGATTTACATTCGGGATTTGTATAAAATTGTTTTTGGAGGTGTATTATGCCTAATAATTATATACATAGAACTATTGAAGCTAAATTAGATGAAATGTATGGAAATTTTCCCTCTATATTAGTCACAGGTTCTAGACAATCTGGAAAAAGCACAGTATTACAATACATTACTAACAATAAAAATCAAAAAATAAATGAAGTTAGTTTAGATGATATAAATGAAAGAATAATGGCAATAGAAGACCCTGAAGGATTTTTAAGAGTTCATGGTGTTCCTTTAATAATTGATGAATTTCAATATGCACCTAACTTGTTATCTTATATAAAAATTAAAATTGATGATGCTAGAAAAAATGAAATGTTTGGTGATGGTACACAAGTAGGCACGCTATATTATCTTACTGGTTCACAAATATTTGAAACTATGGAAAATATTACAGAATCATTAGCTGGTAGAATAGGCATTATTGATTTGTATCCATTGTCTACTAGAGAAATATATAATTTACCTGAAGAGATATTTATACCAGATATAGATATTTTAAAGAAGAAACAACCATTAAAATATGAATATATGAATAATGTATTTGATAGGATTTTTAGAGGAAGTTATCCTGAACTTTATAAGAACAATAAAATTAGTCTTGAAGCTTATTTTTCGTCTTATTTAAGGACATATTTAGAAAGAGATGTAAGGAAAATAATCAATATACAAGATGAACCAAAATTCATGAAATTCATATCAAGTATGGCTGCACGAACTGGTCAAGAATTTAATGCATCAGATATTGCAAAAGATATAGGTGTAGACTCTGAAACAATTACAAAATGGACTGGTGTTTTAAGTAATACTTATATCATATTTCTTTTACAACCACACATGAATAACAATGTTGGTCGTATAATAAAAAGACCAAAAATTTATTTTATGGATACTGGACTTGCTTGTTACTTGACTGGTTATGTAAGTAGTGAGACATTACAACGTAGTGCATATAGTGGACAAATTTTTGAAACTTATATTATATCTGAAATTATAAAAAGTTATACTAATAATCAAAGAGACCCAAGAAAGCATTTATATTATTATAGAGATAATAATGGTAAAGAAATTGACCTACTAATTATTCATGAAGATAATATTTATCCTGTAGAAATAAAAAAAGGTGCTAATCCAGGAAAAGATGGTATAAAAAACTTTGATGTTGTAAATAGGTTCGAAATGAACTGCCCTAATGGAATTGTTATTTGCTTAACTAAGGATATACATGCTATTGACGAAAACAATTATATGATTCCTATTGAATATATATAGAATGCTATTGCTAAAAAAGGTACTGTGGAAAAATTCACATAGTACCTTTTTTCTACATTTTTACTACCAATTTATCAAATTTAGAATGAATGTAGCCTTTTAGTTTTGTCATAAATTCGTCTGGTTTTATTTCCTTTTTTGCTACTAGGTCTAAGCCTTTTTCCCAGCTAGCAGTAAGTTTTGGGTTTAGCATATCTGGCATAGAACGATATACAATGTCATAAATTTTTTCCCCTTTATCAGTTGGAGTAATTATTTGTGTTTTGTTATTAACATCTATATACCTTATCTTTTCTAGCTTTTTCATAATTTCTGCCCTAGTTGCACTTGTTCCAATACCTGCACCTTTTATTTGTTCTCTTAATTCTTCTTCTTCAATTAGTTTACCTGCATTTTCCATTGCTAAAATTATAGAACCTGAATTATATCTACTAGGTGGCGAAGTTTCAGCATCTTTTATTTCAAAGTTTTTTGTTTCTATTGTTTGTCCTTTTTTTAGTTTCTTTAATATTTCTAAATTATTTTCTGTTTCTTCTTTGTTTTCTTCTTGATTTTCCACATCTTTTTCTTTTTTTGTGGATTTTTTTGTTTGTTTGTTAATTGGTTTTAGAATTTCTAAAAATCCTTGTTTTATACATACTTTTCCACTACAATAAAATGTTTCGTTTTCAATGCTTGCTGTTACTTGTATTTTATTGTATTCTGCTGGTGGATAAAAAATTGCTAAAAATCTTTTTACAATTACTTTATAGACTTGTTTTTGCAAATCTGGTAATTGGTTGTGATTTTCATACCCTTGACCTGTTGGAATTATTGCATAATGGTCTGTTATTTTGCTGTCATTTACATATTTTGTTTTTACTAAATTTGTAGAATATTTTTCTTCTACCATTTTTTTGATATATCCTTGTATTTCTTCATCATTAAAACCTCTTGCTATTCCATTTAAGTTTTTTGATATTTCTTTTGCAACTGCTGTTGATAATACTCTTGCATCTGTTCTAGGATATGTTACTAATTTTTTTTCATATAGATTTTGTATTATTTCTAGTGTTTCATCTGGCTTAATTTTAAACCTTTTTGTACATTCATTTTGAATTTCTGCTAAATTGAATAAAAGTGGTGCATTTTCTTTTTGTTTTGATTTTTTTAGTTCTGTAATTGTTGCTTGTTTTCTAGCTAATGTTTTTATAAATTCTTTTGCTTCTTCCTCTTTTTTGAAACCACTTTCATTATATAGTTTAGGAGATTCGTACATAATAGATTTTTCATTTACTTTCCATTCTGCTTTGAAAAATTCCTCTTCAGTTCCAAATTCCCCTATAATTTTATAATATTTAGTTTTAACAAAGTTTCTGATTTCCCTTTCCCTTTGTACTATCATTCCTAAAACACAAGTCATCACTCTACCAACTGATATAGAGGCTTTTTCTTCATTTATGCTTTTTGCTAGTTGTCTACCATAAATAATAGATAATAATCTTGAAAAGTTTATTCCTATTAAATAATCCTCTTTTGCCCTTAGATAGGCACTATCTGACAAACTGTTATATTCTGATAAGTCTTTTGCTTCTTTAATACCTCTTAAAATTTCTTCTTCTGTTTGGGAGTCTATCCAAACTCTTTTCATCTTTGCATTTGGATTTGGCTTTGCCATCATAAAGACTAATCTTTGTATATACTCTCCCTCACGCCCAGAGTCTCCTGCATTGTAGATTTCTTCTATATCTTCTCTTTGCATCAACTCTTTTACTATATTAAATTGATTTTGTACTTGTGGAATTATTTCATATTTCCATTCTTCTGGAATAAATGGAAGTGTGTCTAATCTCCATAATTTTAGTTTTTTGTCATATTTGTCTGGATAACTCATTGTTACTAAATGCCCAACACACCACGTTATAATCCAGTCTTGTGATTCTAAATACCCATTTTTTCTATTTGTTGTAATTTTTAGTGCTTTTGCAAACTCCATGGCAACAGATGGCTTTTCTGTTATTAATAATTTTTTGCCCAATTTAGATTTTGTCCTTTCTTAAAATTTGAATTTATTATGTCTTATTTTCTATGTTTTTTATACTCCTGCAACAAAATATAAAATTAGCTTGACCTGAACGTTTTGATAATTTTTATATTTTGTTGCATTTAAAAAACACAATACTTTATTTATAAATCCGTTTTTTCTAAATATTTATTTACAAATTTGTTTACTTTTTGCATTTCCTCTTTTGTTTCTAAATCTTGATAATCAAACTTTTCTATCATTTTAGTAACATTATTGTTTTTCCTTAATATTTCAAGGCAAAATTTAAAGTTTAAGTCAAATACAAATGATGTAAATGTTAAAATTTGGTCTGTTTTGCTTATGCTATTTCTATTATCTGCTAACTTATACTGGTAAAAATCTTTTAACATTTTAGGTGATAGCTTGCCTTCTTCTATTTGCTTTTTTCTATTTGGTTCTTGCCAATAGACATATGCCCCCTCATATAGAAGGTCAATTTTATCTGCATCTTTTATAATTTTACAAAATAGCTCTTGTTCTTTTGTCAAGCCTTTGCTTAATTCATATTTGTTATGCTCATATACTGCTGTATAGATAATTTCATCATATTTACTATCTTCCATATATTTTCTAATATAATTATCTTCTTTTAAAATTTTAACCCCTGCTTTTCCATGGTCAAATTTTGCAAGTTCTTTTGGTTCTGTTATTTTATATTGCTCAAACCTTCCTATATCATGAAGAAGCCCTATTAGTTTTGCAAGATTAATTTCTTCTTGTGATAATTCTAATTTTTGGGCTATTTTTTGGCAATTTTTGGATACTCTTAGTATATGTTCTAACTTTTTTTCTACTTTGCCATCTTTTAAGTTTAATTTTTGTACATGGCTTATTAGTTCTTTTTTTGCTTTTTCTATTTCTATCATATTTATCCCTTCCATCGCTATTTTATCATTTTTGCTTTTTAAATTCAACCCTTGAATTTATAGCATTTTTGTTATATAATACCTTTATTAGTTGAAAAATAATTACAATTTTCCAACTATACTTGTGTCTAGAAAGGAATGTGATAAATATGGCTTACAATTTTAAAGAAATAGAAAAAAAGTGGCAAGATAAATGGGAAAAAGAAGGCACTTTTAATGCTAAAGAAGATTATACTTTAAAAAAATGGTTTGGACTAATTGAATTTCCATACCCATCTGGTCAAGGGCTTCATGTAGGGCATCCTCGTAGTTTTACAGCATTAGATATAATTGCAAGAAAAAGAAGATTACAAGGATATAATGTTTTATATCCTATTGGTTTTGATGCCTTTGGATTACCTGCTGAAAATTATGCTATTAAGACTAATGTTCACCCTAAAATTACAACAGCTCAAAATATTGAAAACTTTACTAAACAATTGAAATCTTTAGGTATTTCTTTTGACTGGTCTAGAAAAATAGATACAACAGACCCTAATTATTATAAATGGACTCAATGGATTTTTATCCAATTATTTAAACATGGTTTAGCATACAAGGCAACAATGCCAATCAATTTCTGTACAGGTTGTAAGGTTGGTTTGGCTAATGAGGAAGTTGTAAATGGCGTTTGTGAAAGATGTGGTAGTCCTGTTGTTCAAAAGGAAAAATCTGAATGGATGCTAAAAATTACAGATTATGCCCAAAGATTAATTGATGATTTAGATGATGTTGATTTCTTAGAGAAAATTAAAATTCAACAAAAAAACTGGATTGGTAGGTCAGATGGTGCTGATGTTAATTTTGAAATTTCTGGCATAGATAAAACCTTAAAGGTTTATACAACTAGACCTGATACTTTATTTGGTGCTACATATATGGTTATTTCTCCTGAACATCCTATTTTAGAAGAATTAGCTGATAAAATCCACAATATTGATGAAGTGCGAAAATATCAAGAGCAAGCAAGCCTAAAGTCTGCTTTTGAGCGTTCTGAATTAAATAAGGAGAAAACTGGTGTTGAAATTAAAGGATTTAGGGCTATTAATCCTGTTAATGGCAAAGAAATTCCTATTTGGATTTCAGATTATGTTTTAATTACCTATGGAACAGGTGCTATTATGGCTGTTCCTGCTCACGATACTCGTGATTATGAATTTGCTACAAAATTTGGAATTGATATTATTCCTGTTTTAGATGGTGGAGATATTTCTAAAGAACCTTTCTTAGGAGATGGTCCACATATCAATTCTGACTTTTTAGATGGTCTTAATAAAGAAGATGCCATTAAAAAGATAATTGCATGGTTAGAAGATAAACATATTGGTACAAAACAGGTTAATTATAAACTCCGTGATTGGGTATTTTCTCGTCAAAGATATTGGGGAGAACCAATTCCTATGGTTTATTGTGAACAATGTGGTTGGGTTCCAATTGATGAAAAAGACTTACCTTTGAAATTACCAGATATTCAAGAATTCACACCTGGTGAAAATGGAGAATCTCCTTTAGCTAAGCAAACTGAATGGATAAATACAACTTGTCCTCATTGTGGTAAGCCTGCTAAAAGAGAAACTGATACAATGCCTCAATGGGCTGGTTCTTCATGGTATTTCCTAAGATATATGGATCCACATAATAATGAACAATTAGCTTCTAAAGAAGCTTTAGATTATTGGTCACCTATTGATTGGTATAATGGTGGTATGGAACATACAACCTTGCATTTATTGTATTCAAGATTTTGGCATAAGTTTTTATATGATATTGGTCTTGTTCCAACAAAAGAGCCTTACCAAAAGCGTACTTCTCATGGTATGATTTTAGGTTCTAATGGTGAAAAAATGTCTAAATCTAAAGGAAATGTTATTAACCCAGATGATATTGTAAATGATTTTGGAGCAGATACTTTTAGAGTTTATGAAATGTTTATGGGACCTTTTGACCAAACTGCAAGTTGGTCTATGGATAGCATACGTGGCTGTGGAAAATTCTTGGATAGAGTTTGGAATTTACAAAATATGCTAATAGATGGAGATAACTATTCTAAAGAGATAGAAAAATTGATGCATCAATCTGTTAAAAAGATTTCTCAGGATATTGAGGAAATGAAGTTTAATACTTGTGTTTCTACTTTAATGACTATGGTCAACGAGTTTTATAAGTTAAAGAAAATTAATAAAGCTGAATTTAAAACCTTTTTAACTTTATTAAATCCTTTCGCACCACATATTACAGAGGAGCTAAATCAAATAATTGGTAATTCTAATGATATTTCAACTTATTCTTGGCCTGAATATGATGAAGCAAAGACAATAGAAGATAGTATAACATTGCCAATTCAGTTTAATGGAAAGTTAAAAGCAACGATTGAAATTGTTCCTGATGAAGATGAAAGTATTGTGAAACAAAAAGTTCATGAAGCTATTCTTCCAAAATTGGATGACAAGACTATTATAAAAGAAATTTATGTAAAAAATAAAATTTATAATATTGTTATAAAATAATTTTTGCCTATTAGGACTTATGCCTTTGCCTAGTTCTAATAGGCTTTTATGTTCCTTGTACTTGTGCTGTTAGATATTTAATTTCTATATCATGTTTTTCTATCTTTTTCTCACATGAATTAGTTCTTTCTTCATGTTTTTCTATCTTTTCTCTTTCCATGGTAAATCCATCAAATAAAGCTCCTAGTTTATCTCCATGTACGTGTTCAATAACAGCAACACTTCTACTTATATTTCTCGTTTCTTTTTGCAACTGTTCAGTTTGTTTTTGTAGCTGCTCAGTTTGTTTTTGCAACTGTCCTGTTTCTTTTTGTAGCTGCTCAGTTTGTTTTTGCAACTGTTCAATTTGTTTTTGCATTTCTACAATTTGTTTTTGCATCTCTGAAATCTGTTTTTGCATTTCTGGTATTTTTGCCACTTCTTTTTGCATTTGTGCAATTTGCTTTTGCATTTCTGGTATTTTTGCCACTTCTTTTTGCATTTGTGCAATTTGCTTTTGCATTTCTGGTATTTTTGCCACTTCTTTTTGTATTTGAGCAATTTGCTTTTGCATTTCTGGTATTTTTGCCACTTCTTTTTGCATCTCTGAAATTTGCTTTTGCATTTTTGGTATTTTTGTTACTTCTTTTTGTATATAATCAACTTTTATATTAACACCTTGAATTGCTGCCAATATTTCGTTTTTCATATTTTCTTCCATGTTTTCCTCCTTTCTTAAATTTCGAATATAATTACAATCGATTGTGTTACTATTATACACAGCTAGAACATATATGTCAAGAAAAAGTCGTAGACAAATTTCGACAAACCTACATTTTTCCATAAAAATTTTCTTCATTTTTATGGACAAGTTTTAACTATTATTGTATAATAAATGTGTATTATTTTAAGAAAGGATGAAAAGTTATGTTGGACAATCATGATAATAGGAATTTATCTGATGTATTTAAAGAATTACAAGAAATTCAACAAACCCAAACCACTAATGCTCGTGCGACCAAAGCACATAAAAATAAAGCTCTATTTAATAAATTCAAACCTAGAATGAACTTTGCTTTTCGCTCTCATATACCTCGCATAAACAGTTCTTACAAAAACTCTGACTTAAAGCTTTCTCATATTATAGTTGGTTGTGGTGTTTTAATTGTCGGACTAGCTGTTATCTTTCCAAAAAACACTTCCTTTACGCAAAGTTATGCTAAAGAAGAAACAGTAGAAAAAATTTCAGAATATGAATTAAATCGTCATAGACTAAATATGCAAAGTATTATTTCTGAAAATACTGATATGGATAGAGTAAAAGAACAAGCCACTGAAGAACGTGAAGTCGAATTTAAAACTGAATATAATAATAATCCAACTCTTCCAAAAGGAGAAGAAATTATAAAACAAGATGGTATTGTTGGAAAAGAAAATGTAACTGTAATAAAAACTTATGAAAATGGAAATTTTATTGAAGAAACTATACTTTCAAAAGAAAGTATTATACAACCTACTTCTAAATTAATTGATGTTGGTACTTCTGAATTTTTAGCTAAGCATAAAATACATATTGGTGATACAATGTATTTCATTGATAATACTAATTTAAAGAAAGAAGCAGGTGATGATAAGGAAGATGTTGCAGAAATAAAAAAATATTTAGATGTTAAATTACTAGAACTAACAAGCGAAGAATGGTGCAAAGTTTCTTTTGATACTGTTGAAGGATATGTAAAAACATCTAGTCTAACTTCTTCTTATACAACACCAAATATTATAGATAAAAATAGAATTCAAAAACTTTTAATTAAAGTAAACATTGATATGGAATTAAACAAAGCAAGTGGATTAACTTTAAAAAAATACAAAAAAATATTTACAGGGTTACCAAAAGACACAAATAAAATATTCCAGGATAATTACACAGCATTCTATAATGCAGAAAAGAAATATAATATAAATGGTATTTTCTTGGCATCAATCGCAATTCATGAAAGTGGATGGGGAACTTCTCAAATTGCTAATGATAAGAAAAACTTATTTGGTTATGGTTCTTATGATGCAACACCTTATGAATCTTCTTTTGAATTTGAAGACTATGCAGAGGGAATCGACACAGTTGCTAAATCTTTAGTAAAATATTATCTAAATCCATCTGGAACAAAAATTTATGATGGAGAAACAGCTGCTGCATGGTATTATAATGGTCCATCTTTAAAAGGTGTAAATACTAGATATGCAAGTGATCCAGAATGGCATTTAAAAGTATATAGCTACATAGAGACATTATATAATAGACTTCAATCATAATAATTCTAGTTGAAAAATAATTTGTGACCTAGAAAGGACTGATATTAAAAATGAAAAAGAAATATAAAATTAAAAATGAAAGGCTTGTTTTTGCCATTTTAATTATTGTTAGTTTTGTTGTTTTCTTACTATATCACAATTTAGTATTTTCTGTTGTACTTGCAAGAAATGCTTTTGCTAATGAAATGATTGAAATTGCTGATGAAAATGAAAATGCGATTTTTACAGTTCAAAAAGTACTACTTTATAGTAATGCTAATGCTATTGATAACTCAGAAGACCAATCATTAAAAGACATGAGTATTTGTCAATATTCTGACATTTCAATCTATATTGACAATACTAATGCTATTTCTGAATTAACAGACGAAAATACAATTAAGCAACTATATATTGATAATATTGTGGCTACTTCAAATTCAGACATTGGAACAAAAATTTTAAATTATAAAAATCCTTTAGAATTCGGCAAATTTAAAATGTTCGAATCTTCTAAAAATAACAGAATTGATTTTAACATTATAAATACTAATTCAGAAAACGAAAATAATGACTATTCAAACCCTACTTTTTATACTGATTGCTCTAATCCAATTTCATTAGGATATTTAAATAAAGACATTATAAAAAATTATTCTGTTACTCAAGATAGCAATACTGTTACTTTTAATGGTAAAGTCTTAAAAGAGGCCAATATCAATTTAGAAGATATTAATTATACTTTAACCTTTAAAATTCATATTGTTAATAACTTAAATCAAAAATTTGTATATAATATGAAATTAGATGTCAATTTAGATGATGCTAACGGTGGTATTTATAATGGTTATACTTATAAAGGAAAAAACACATCGGGAAATGAATATAAATTCTTTAAAGAAATCTAGTGACCACTAGATTTCTTATTTGCTTATAAAGTACACTATTAATAGCTTAATTAAAAATAGAAAGGATTGATGGTAATGAAAAATTCATTTAAAAAATATGCTGCTTCGCCTTCTAGCCCAAAATGGAAAAATATGATATCTAGGCAAGTTCCTTTATATACTAGAAATACAGCTATACGTAGTGAATTTGAAAGAGATTATACCAGAATAATACATTCTAATAGTTATAAAAGATTAAAACACAAGACACAAGTATTTTTCTCACCAGAAAATGACCATATATGTACAAGAATTGAACATGTAACACATGTAGAATCTATTAGTTATTCTATTGCTAATTATTTAGGTTTAAATACTGAACTTACAAAGGCAATTGCTGTTAGCCATGACTTAGGACATAGCCCATTTGGTCATAGTGGGGAAAAAATATTATCTAAATTATCCCAAGATGATTTAGGTATTCCCTTTTGGCATGAAAAAAATGGTTTAGATTTTGTAGATTTTATCGATTTATTAGAAGATAATGAAAAATATAGACAAAACCTAAACCTTACTTATGCTATAAGAGATGGTATTATTTCACATTGTGGTGAAATTGATGAAAATTCTCTTAAGCCTAGAGAAGAAGCAATTGACTTATGTAATTATAAAAAACCTAATCAATATGCACCATATACCTGGGAAGCTTGTGTAATTAAAATAGCAGATAAAATTTCTTACATTGGTCGTGATATTGAAGATGCTATTACTCTTGGAATTTTAGATACACATTTAAGTGAACTTTATGAATTGTTAAATTATAATAGAAAAGACCAAAAGCTAAACAATTCTAACATTATCCATCATCTAGTTGCGAATCTTTGTGAAAATTCTTCTCCTGAAAATGGTTTATGTTTTTCTCCTGATGCTTATAATTTGATAAATAAAATTAAAGAATTCAATTATAAAAATATTTATTATTCTGATAGAATTCAGCCATCTAATAGATATTTTGAATTGGTTTTAAATGAAATTTATAAAACATTAAAATTATGTTTTAATGGGAAAGATGCATTTTCATCTGTTTCGACTTTGCAAAAATTCTATCCTAAACTATATAATGGTTTTTTAGATTTTTTGTATAGTTATTTTGATTATCCTGATAGAGAAATTTTTCATTTTAAAAATAAGGTTCTTTTCAAAAGTTCTTGCAAAGATGATTTTTGCCAAGCTATTTTGTATTTTATTTCTGGTATGACAGATAATTATGCAATAGAAATTTATAATGAAATTATTGGATTTTAAGTTTTTTAAAATATTTGTTTAATATGGTTTATTTTACAATCTTCAACAATATATACTTCTACAACATCAACTCGAATAGGAACATTCTCAAGTTGTTTTTTATATAAATAATACCTTATAGCCATTTTCAAATGTTTTTGCTTATTTATATCTATTGCATCTGCTGGATTTCCATATTTAAAATTAGAACGTGTTTTTACTTCAAAAAAAACAAGTTCTTGTTTATTCATGTCTTTTGCTATAATGTCAATTTCACCTTGATTACACAAAAAATTCCTTTCAATTATTTTGTAATTTTCCCTTTGTAAGTACTGACATGCCAAGTTTTCTCCCCATTTTCCTATTTCTTTTCTAAAATACATTTATATCCTCCTGCTTTCTTTTTGATATATCCTTCTAATTCTAATATCAATAAAATTTGATTAATTTCTGATATATCTTTATTAGATTTTTGATAAATTTCTTCTAATGAAATTGGCTTTTCTTTTATGAATTTATAAATTTCATTATATTTTTTGTTTGTACATTTCTTTCGTCTAAATTCTGACTCTTTTGTCAAATTTCTTAGCTTACTTTTAGGCATACTTTTATAAGTTAAAAGTGGAAATTCATTGATGATGTCTTGTGCTGTAGTGACAACTTTCGCACCTTTTTTTATAAGTCTATTTGTTCCTACTCCATGTAAATCACATATCTCATGTGGAAGAGCAAATATTTTCTTTCCTTGCTCCATTGCAAGTTTTGCAGTAACACTTGTTCCACTTCTATGTGCTGCTTCTATAACTAAAACACCTAAAGCAATTCCACTTACAATACGATTTCTTTCTAAAAAATGATTTGAATTTGCTTTTTCTTTTGGTGGATATTCAGAAATAACTAATCCACCTTGATTAATAATTCTATGAAATAATTCTATATTTTCTTTTGGAAATATGTTTTTTAATCCATTACCTAGTACTGCAATTGTTTTTCCATTTTGTTTTAATGTTTCCTCATGTGCTGCTGTATCAATTCCAACTGCCATACCACTTGCAATTGTAATATCTTGATATACTAACTCTTTTGCAAATTTCTTTGTTAATTTAATTCCATTTTCTGAACATGACCTTGAACCAATAATGGAAATAATATTACTATTTAAAAGTTCTGTATTGCCTTTTACATATAATTTGACTGGTGGATTTTTGATATTTCTTAATGATTTTGGATATTTTCTATCTTCTATTGTTATAACTTCTAATTTTTTCATCCCCTTTATTTACTTTGCCAATATTTTCTATCTAAGCTTCTATATTGAATAGCCTCTGCAAGATGTTTTTCTTGTATATTTTTACTTTCTTCTAAATCTGCAATAGTTCTTGCCACTTTTAAAATTCTTGTATATGCCCTAGCACTTAAACCAAGCTTTTCAAATGCTGTTTCTATCATCTGCTTACCTCTATTGTCTAACTTACAAAATTCTTCAATTAGTTTGGAGGTTAATTCAGAATTTGAAAATATATTATATTTTTTGTATCTTTCTAACTGTATTTTTCTTGCTTTATTTACCCTTTTCCTTATTTCTTGAGAAGTTTCTAGTTTTCTGTTTTCTTTCAATTGCTTATAGCTAACAGGGCTTACTTCTATATGTATATCTATTCTATCTAAAAGTGGTCCGACTTACCTTTCCTATATATTTTCTTATTTGTTCTGGTTTGCAGGTACACTTTTTTTCTGGATGCCCATAATATCCACATGGACATGGATTCATGCTAGCAATTAACATGAATTCACATGGATATGTTACAGTTGTATTTAATCTGCTAATTGTTATTTTTCTATCTTCTAATGGAATTCTCAAAGACTCTAAAACATTTCTGTTGAATTCTGGCAATTCATCTAAAAATAATACTCCTAAATGAGCTAAACTAATTTCTCCGAGGTTTTGGATTTCTTCCTCCGACCTACTAAAGATGTTGATGTTACTGTATGATGTGGACTTTCAAATGGTCTTGTTGTTATAAATGGTTCTTTGTTTGAAGTTAAACCTAATATACTATAAATTTTAGTTACTTCTAGTGCTTCTTCTAAATTCATATTTGGTAAAATACTTGGAAGCCTTCTTGCAAGCATTGTTTTTCCACTTCCTGGCGAACCGGAGCAAAATGCAATTATGAGAACCACTGGCTGATATTTCTAATGCCCTTTTTACATTTTCTTGTCCTTTTACTTCTGAAAAATCATATTCATATTCAAAACTTTTATTTAAGTCTAATATCTTACTTTCGTATTTATTTATATCTTTTTTTCCATTTAAATAATGTATTACTTCTCTTAATGTATTTACTGGCAATATTTCTAAATCTTGCAGCACACCTACTTCTTCTGCGTTTTGCTTTGGCAAAATAATTCTTTTTAATCCTAACTTTTTTGCTTCAATACAAATTGGTAAGATACCTTTTGTCTTCTCAATTTTTCCATTTAATGATAATTCCCCAACAAATGCTGTTTCTTCTAGTATTTTATTTAATTTGTAATTTCTAATGTTTCCATTAGCTATTAAAACTCCAATTGCTATTGGTAAGTCAAACATTGACCCTTCTTTTTTTGTGCTTGCTGGAGATAAATTTACGATAATTTTTCTACTTAAGAATTCAATATTTGAATTTTTTATAGCTGTTTTTACTCTTTCTTTTGATTCTTTTACACTAATGTCTGGTAAACCAACAATTTGAAAATCTGGTAGACCATTTCCTATATCTATTTGTATAGCTACTAAATACCCATTTAGCCCTTGCAGAGCTATGCTTTTTGTAATTGCTAACATGTTTTCCTTTCTACTTGTATAGCTTAAATATCTGAGGTCATTTGTAAAATAAATTTTGGGGGTCATGTGACAATATAATAGATATGGGATTGGTTTTTTGGAAAGAACCTAGATTATATTTTCATTGATTTTATTTTGGATTACAATAAGAACGACCTCAGATATTTAAGCCATACAAAATTTTTTTAATATAATTTGGGAAATTTAATTCATAGTTTTAAAATTATTTGAATTAATTATTTGATTTTTAATTTATTTGATTATACACTCTTTTCCATTTTCTGTCAACCCATTTTTGAAAATTTTTATTTTTTGTGCATATTTTTCTATTTTTTTCATATATTATTATATAAAGTAATTCAAAATGCTTGACAAGTCCCTATTTCCATAGTATAATAAATAAGTCATAACATCGTGGGGTGGAGCAGTTGGCAGCTCGTTGGGCTCATAAACAGAGTAGCACCGAAGATTCGCTAAAGCTCAAAACCGTTGATAACACCAAAAAACATTGAAAATTATATATTTTGCTCAAACCTTTAATAAAACTTTTAAGCTTATTAAAACTTAATAAAAATGATTAAAATTTAAATGATAAAGGGACATTAAAGGGACAAAAAAAGCACAATATTTAATGAAACATCGCGGGATGGAGCAGTTGGCAGCTCGCAGGGCTCATAACCCTGAGGTCGGTGGTTCGAGTCCATCTCCCGCAACCAATTCGGAAGTTTTTACCTAAAGGGATGTCCCTTTAAGTGTAATTTTTAATACAGAGATTTTACTATAAAAAGTAAAGTCTCTTTTTTTCGTTTATAAACACTTTCATACTTTATAAATTTGCCCTTCAGCAAAATTTAAAGATATGGAGGTGCATAATATGAGTAAAAAAGAACAACCCAATTATTATGCAATAATACCTGCAACAGTTAGGTATGACACTAATTTAAAATACGCCGAAAAGTTATTATATGGAGAAATTACAGCACTAGCCAATAAAAATGGTTATTGCTATGCTCAAAATAAATACTTTGCAGATTTATATAATGTAACAGCCGTCTCAGTTAGTAGATGGATTTCACATTTACAAGAACTTGGATATATAAAAACAGAAGTTATAAGAAATGAAAATAAAGAAATAGTATCAAGAAATATTTATATTGTAGATATACCCTATTATCAAAAAAATCAATACCCCTATATACAAAAAAGTAAAGAGGGTATTAACAAAAATGTTAAAGATAATAATATAAAATATAATATAGATGATTTATTTTATTTAATTATAAATAATAGTAACGAAATTCCAGAGGGATTTTTAGCAATAATTGAGAGATTAGAATTTAATTATACATCTTATATGCTTCAATATATGAAACAAGATAAAATTAATATGATAAAAGATATCATATATGTCTTGTATGATTTATATAATAACAATTTTCAATTTATACTTCAAAATGTAAATAGAGAAAATTTAGTAAATTTATATTTTTTAGCATTGAATAATAATCCAGATAACTTATTAAATTATTATAAAAAATCTATCTTAAATGGTAGTACAAAATGAAAAAAATGTGAATTTTATAGTTACAAAAAATGTAGCAAAATTAGATTTTCTTAATAAAGAAATTTGGCATATTTTTGATTACAAGAAAATGCTTATATTTCAAGTGTTTTATAATTTTAATGATATAGTTTTTGAAGTGGAGGTAAGTAGGCGATAGCGTATGCTATCGAATATCTTACCAATGGACAATTTATTGATAAATTATTAGTTGGTATTGGAGGTGGTAAAAGTGAGTTATTTTCCGACAAATGAGAATGAGATTTCTTTAATAAAATTTATTGCAAAGTATCAATACTTAAATGTAAGTGATGCAAAATACTTCTTTAATAGTAGCAGGTATTACAGAAATAGAATTAAAAATTTAATAGATAAAAACTTCTTAAGAAAAATTAGATGGATGTTAGTATTGGGTAAATCAGGAATTCAATATGTAAAATTATTAAACTTTGAATATAACAAATCAAATAAAAATGCAAAATATAGAGAAAGATTATTAAAATTAAGTAACATAGCTGCTTTTTATCATAACTGTAATACTGTTGATTTTACACCGTCATTTGCAATAAAAGATAAAAGAATATTTACAACAACAGGTAGAAGATTTATAGGAATATTTGATATAAACGGATTTGAATACTTGGCTTATCAAATTCTTAGAGAACATGATAATAAATACATTCAATCTATAATTTATGATATACAAAAAGAAATGAAATATAGAAATATTATTATTTTAATAGATGATATAAATAGAATAAACTTGAATGATTTTGCTTTTGGATTAAATCGAATATTAGTCATTGAAGATAATGAGATTAACAGAGAAAAATTAAAATATTTACATAGTATAAGATGGAAAGAAATTATAGATAAATGCTATAAAGGAGCTTATTTATCTGAATATAGTTTTTGTGA
>CATLUC010000014.1 GCA_950059165.1 uncultured Clostridium sp. | reverse complement strand
AAATAAATGCATTGTATATATTAAATCATAAAAATATTGATTTTTCAATGCTTTTCGCAGACTTTTCGTCGCAAAATATGACATTTTTCTCAAAGTGTTTTTATATTATTTGGAAAATCAGCATGACTTTCCTAATATATAAAAACTATGCAAATTTATTTTTTATAAATCTACATAGCTTTTATTATTTTCTTAATTTGTTCTAAAATTTTAAACAGGGTTGTCTATTAAATATGGGTAACCATTATTTTTCTTGTTTGTGGTATCTCTTGTCCATTTGCCAGCTCCGTTTCCTTTTAGTAAATTTGTTAGCATTTTAGATTTTATTTGTTCATCTGTTCCTGAAATCATTTCATCATTACCATCTATAGAATTCTGCCAATCTCCAGGTCCTACCACATCATATAGTGCTTTTGTTGCATATAAATAATCCCATGTTAGATAATTAGCTTGTCTCGCAATAGTGTCTTTATATGATGTTCCTATAACTTTTCCAATATTATAACAATTGTACATATATTCATATCCATGTGCTAATTCGTATGGACTAACACATCCTACTATTCCACCTGCTCTTTCGTTAGTAACAGTTATTGTTCCTGTGTTATAGCAATTTTTAATTGTAGTGTAAGTTGTATGTCCAGCTATTCCTCCTGCAAAATGCTTAGTAGTTATATTTCCTATATTAAAACACTCTTCTAAAGTACATTTATTAGTATATCCTACTATTCCACCAATATCCTGAACTTGTGAATTTTCTATATTTTGATAATTAATAGATTTTCTAATTGAACTGTTATTCAAACTATATCCTGCAATACCTCCTGCTTCATCGCCTTGAGTTTGAATATTTCCTTTGTTTTTACAAAAAACTATATTACCCACATTATAGCCAACAATACCACCTACAGAACTACTATACCAACCTTCCATTTTCCCATTGATTTGTGCACTCATGATTGTAGAACCTGTAGCTTTTATCGTTCCTTCATTAGTACAATTATCTATTTTTGATGAGTTGGCTCCTGCTATTCCACCTACTAGTGCTTTTGCTTCTATACTTCCTTTGTTATTACAATTTTGTATTATTCCAATTGAGTCTCCTGCTATTCCACCTACATTTCCACAACCTTGATTACCATTTGTTATATCTCTTGTATTATTGCAATTTTCTATTATTCCTTGCTTATAGCATTCACCTGCAATACCACCTACACCATAAGTCTCATCATCTTTAAAATTTATAGTTAAATTAGCTTCGTTATTACAATTACTTATTTTTCTTTCTCTGTTGCCACCATCAAATCCTATAATACCACCTACAGCTGAATAATTAGCATTTACTACTTCCTTATTATTGCACAAATCTATATTACAATTATCTCCATACCCTATAATTCCACCTACATTTGAAAACTTGTATGTTTCTTCATTTTCCCAAGTATATGTTTTTGTAATATAACTTTTTGCTACAACTGTTGTGTTTTCGTTTGTGCAATTACTAATTATAGAATTGTTGGCATTTCCACAAATTCCACCTATATTATAGTTTCCTTGTATGCTTCCATTTCCTAAAATGACATTTTTTATTGTTGCATTTTCTGCAAAACCAAATAATCCTTGGTCTTTTTCACTATTATTTATTTGAATTCCATCTATTTTCTTACCATTATATGTTCCTTTAAAAGGCTTTGCCCCTGTTCCTATTGCTGTATGGGTTTGTGCTAGGGTTATATCATTTATTTGTTTTATTTCTTTTGCATTTTCAAAACTTTCGCCACTATTTACAACACTTGCAAAACTTCTTAAATCTGTTTCATTTGCTATTGTATCTGTGTTTTTTACTGTAACTTCATTTGTTTTAAAAGTCTTTCCATTACTATCTGTTAGTATTGCGTAACAAGTTGTATCTTCATAAAATACCAAGTCTTTTGCTTCTGTTTCATATTCTATTTTTTTATCTGTAAATGTTTTACTAGATATAGCATTTCCTTTGCTATATACTTCTACTTTGCTTATGTTAGTTGCTCCAGTTTCTCCAACTGTAACTAATGCAACTTTTCCGTCTATTACTGTTCCTGCTGTTATTTTTCCATTTATTGTGTTAATTTCATTTACTTCTATAATTTCACTTGTTGCTCTTCTTCCGTTTTTTCCAACTATTGTTATGGTATAACTTCCATTAGCTACTACATCTATATTTTCGTCTATTTGGTTTCCAGTTATGTCCTTTTGGTCGATTATTGCATCTCCATTTTTTATAATTAGTTTTTCTAATCCTTGTGTGTCTTTGGTATTTGCTTTTATTTTTAATGTAACTTTATTTTCTGCCACATTTAATTTTTCAAATTTTTCTATTTCAGGAGAAATTCCATTTGCTTTTTGAATGTAATTTACCTTACGTTCTCCTGTTATTTCAAATTCATATCCATCAACTGTTACGTGGCATGGTGGAATTCTATTGGGGTCATTTGGTTCTATGCTTTCTAGACCTTCTATTTTTTCTAAACAACTATATAATGTTTCTAGCCTTTGGTTTACTTCGTATTCACCAATTGCTAGTTTGATTTTTTCTTCTGCTGTTGCTATTTTGGTTTCTTCTGAGGCTTTTCCTGCTTTTGATAAAATTCCATTTTCTCCTGTTAAAGTCGCAATTGTAACTCCTGCTAGTATTAGTAATATTATAATTGTTACAATTAATGCGATTAGTGTTATCCCTTTGTTTCGTTTATTTGTTTCATCCATTTTTATTCATTCCTTCCATTTGGCAAAGTTATTTCAACTTATCACCTTATTTTCTTTAGTTTTCTCTTATTTAGATGATTTTCTTTAATATGTTTTTACATACTATGTTTAGACGTATTGTATATAAAAAATAATGTTTTGTCAATTAGTTTTTAGCTTTTAAGTTTAGGCTTTTATAATATGTTTAGAAATATTGTAGTATATTTATGCCTAGTATGTGAATAGCAAGTTGTCGTAATTTTTTTTTCATGTTAAAATTTTTTTGAGGTGAACTTATGGAAGATTGGGGTGAAGTTAACTTAAAACTAGACGAATTTTTGAAAAATCATAATATTAGTCGTTCTAGTTTGTCACGTAATGCACAAATACATTATGGTCAATTATTAAAATATTGTAGAAACGATATGCAAAAAGTAGATTTAAATTTATTAGCTAGAATTTGTAAAACAATCAATTGTGAAATAAAAGATATTATGGAATATTTGCCTCCTAAGAATAATTGATTGTTTTATTTTACTTTAAAGTTAGTATTGCCTGCAAGCTTTAAGATTTGCAGTAATCCTAAGTAACCAAAAACTGGATACAGTGAGCTAACTAAATTAGAAAAACCAATTTTAGATACTAGAATAGATGTTATGCACATAATTATTGCAATTTGTGTATAACTTTTTTTGTTTTTACTTACATTTTGTAAAAAGCTTGTTCCTAATGAAATTGATGTTGTAAATATTGAACCTAATATTATAAATCCATAACCATATTTTAGTATTTTGAAGCTATTAGAAACTACATAAACTGCTGGCATTTCTAATTTTGTTATATCAACATCAACTCTTACTAATAATAGAAAAATAATTAGTGATAATATGCAGATTATAAGACTACTAATCGTTGCTATTTTCAGGATTTGTTTTTTGCTTTTCAAGTAGTTTTTTAAAGTTATTAGCACTGGGATTAGTAAAATACTATTATAACTACTATATAAAATGCTACTCAAAATAAAACTAGATTGGTTTGTCCTTATGATGTAATCTTTTATATTTATAAAACTAATGCTTTTTAAGTTTATAATTCCAACAATTACTAAAAACCCAATTAATATTGGAACTAATAATTCATTTGCTTTTACTACACCTTTTACACTTGTCATAAAAATAATAAAACTGGCTATTGCTAAAATGCTACTACCTATCAAACTATTTATTCCTATCTCTTGTTCAAAATATGCTCCAAATCCTGCTATCATAATAAAAAAAGTAATAAGAATAAAAATGTTTATTGTTGTATTAATAACTGGTTTTAGTTTTTCACTTTTTGGTATTAAAATATCCAAAAATTCTTTATAGTTTCTTACTCCATATTTGTTTACTATTTTTAGTGTTTTATATATAGTAAAGCCCATTATAAAACTAGATATGACTATTCCAATTGTTCCCTCTATTCCATAAGAAAAAAAGAACAGATACATTTCTTGCCCAGAGGCAAAACCTGCTCCTATCATAGTTCCAATAATTACAAACACAACTTTAAAAACATTTGACATTAAACTCTCCCATAGGATTCGGGGACGGCCCCATAATCCTATTCTTATTTATTTTTATAACGTAGGATTTGGGGGCCGTCCCCAAATCCTACATAAAAAAACCATACTCTTTATAGTGTATGGTTTTTTTACATTTTTTATTCTATTTTTTTCTTCTTCTTAGTTGCCATATGATTATTCCTGCTATTATTATAATTATTGGTAGTGTAAATATTATTGCCATTATTATTGTGTTTTGTTGTTCTGTTACTGTATAATTTACTGTTTCACTGTTTTTTCTAATTGTTATTGTATTTTCTCTTTCTGTTAGGTATGCAATAGAGTTTAATATTAGGTCTTTGTTGTTATATAGATTTACTGTTGACATTGCATAACCATTTATTTGTACTTGCATATCCATTGCAAATAGTTCATTTCCGAAGATTATTAGTTTTGATTTTTTGTTTTCTTCTATTGTTTTTGTTGCTATTGCTGCAATTGTTGCTGTTTCTTCTTCTCCGTCTTCTCCTGTTCTTGTTGGTGAGTTTTGTTCTAAGTTTGTTCTTACATAAGCTTTTTCACTTGTAGTTGCTAGTATTTCGCTTTCTACTTTTAGTTCTTCTAGCTTTTCTTGATTTAATGTGATTTTTGCTGCATCTACTAAGCAGAAGTTCATTGTCATGTTTAGTTTGTTTGTTAAGCTATTGTTTCCAGTTTGTTCTATAATAAAATCCGGATAACCTGCTACCATGTGGCTACTATCACCTTCAAATATTACTCCTTTTTCTATTGTTATTCCATATTCGTCCAATACTTTCTGGAAGTTGCTTAAATCAACATTTGCTATGTTTGGTCCACACATTAATAGTAATTTTCCACCATTTTTGATATATTCTATAATTTTATCTCTTTCTTGTTCTGTTAGGTCTTCTTTTAATGTTGTAATTACTAAACAATTACAGTCTGATGGTATTTCCCCTTTTGCTAATATGTCTAATGTTTCTACTTCGTTTGCATCTTTTTGTATAGCACTCATAATTGTA
Source organism: uncultured Clostridium sp. (assembly GCA_950059165.1). Lineage (GTDB taxonomy): Bacteria > Bacillota > Clostridia > TANB77 > CAG-508 > CAG-269. Next base: position 16,817 of record CATLUC010000014.1, on the reverse strand, counting down.
GAAAAATATTGTGTACTATATGCTGTATGGTTGCTCATGAAGTATATTTTTGGTTTTTCTTCAGTTGTTACATCCATTATTGCATTTGTAAGTGCTTCTTCTGTTGTATCTTTTTGTTCTCCTGTAGAATAGTCATATGTAAATAATTCGTTTTCGCTTACTGTTTTCTCGTTTTCGCCTGATTTGATTACTATTAAACTATCTGTTGCATTTAGTGAATATTTTTGCATTAAGTCTGCTCTTGAAGATAAGTCATCAATTTTTTCAATTTTTATATGGTTATTCATTTCTACATATCTTTCTACAAAGTTTATTAGAGATATGTAATTACTATAATTGATTAAGGTAATATTAATGTCTTTTTCTATATTTCCTACTTTATCTTTTGTTTCTTGTGATAAAGAGTATATTTTGTTTTGAGTGCAATCTATTTCTGGTAGTACAACATTTTGTAATAAGATATTTACACCTATATAGATTGCTATTACAATTGCTACTAATATGATTGTTTTTGTTCCATCTATTAGCCATCTTTTTTTTAATGTTTCACCTATTTTTTGAAATACTTTTTTATCCCCTTTTTGATTTTCTGTTTGGCATTTATTTGTTTTTTCTTGGTTTTTATTTTTCACTTTTAATATCATCCTTTCTCTATTTTACTAATTTTCTTCTTTGCATAACTATAATTGTTAGACCAATAAATAGTATACTAAATAGTATTAAACTAATCATATTTTCAAATGATATTACTCCTTGTGCAAAGCTTGTATAGAAGTTGATTAAGGCAAATCCTGAAAATATGCTACTTATGTCTGTTACAAATAGAGAGATAATTAGAAATGCTACTGTGATAATTCCTGCTATTATTTGGTTTTCTGTTAAACTAGATGCAAACATTCCTACTGATAGTGATGCAATACTAATTAGTATAAATCCTAATATTGCTGTTAGTACTTGGAAAATACTTGGCTCTCCAAAGAAACTTACTATAAAGTAGAATAGGAAAGATACTAATAGTGTTATTATAATAACACATAAGGCTGCCATTAGTTTTCCAATTACTACTTGAAACATACTAGTTGGTGATGTTAATAGTAATTGTTCTGTACCATTTTTTCTTTCTTCTGCAAACATTCTCATTGTAAGTATTGGTACTATTATTATTAATCCATATAATGCTGTATAGTAATATAATGCACCTAAATCTACACTACCAGATGATAAAACTGTTAAGTAGAAAAATACACTAAAACATAATAGGAAAATTCCTATTACTACATATCCAATTGGGGATAAAAAATAACTTTTTAATTCTTTTTTTAATATTGCTTTCATTTTATTATCATTCCTTTCTTTGAACAAATCGGAAAGCCTTAATATTAGCATAATTTTAATTTTTCTCTTTAGCTTTCCGTTAATTTGTTCGTGTGCGAAATTTTCGTCAGAAAATTTCTGTACAATGTATTTTATATTATTTAGAAAGTCAAGCATGACTTTCCTAATATATAATACAAGTTGGTTGGAAAAGATTTAAATTTTGGCTAGGAAAACAAGTTTGAAATTTATGAAGCGTACTAATTGTACGTTGATTAAATTTCAAATGCAGTTCGCAACTAGCTGACGCCAAAATTGTAATTATTTCTCAACCCTTTTCTCCTCCTTCAATCAACTTCATAAACGCATCTTCTAATGTTGTATCTGCTTTTTTCATTTCAAATATTGTGATATTTTCTTTTGCAAGTTCTGCAAATATGGTCTTTCTTAGGTCTATATCCCCTTTTGCTTCTATTATATATTGTTTTGTTCCATCTTCATTTTCTTGGGCTAATTCTATTTTTTGTATGTCTTTGATTTTTTCTTGGATTTTTTTCATTTTGTTTTCAGGGTCTTCAACTGTTACATATATGCTATTGTTGTTTGTTACTTTGTTTTCTAGGTTTTCTGGTGTATCTGTTGCTATTATTTTTCCTTTATTTATTATTACTACTTTGTTGCAGATTTGACTTACTTCTGATAAGATATGTGAACTTAATATGACTGTATGTGTTTTTCCTAGTTCTTTTATTAGGTTTCTGATTTCTGTTATTTGTTTTGGGTCTAAACCTACTGTTGGCTCGTCTAAAATTAGTATTTTGGGGTCTCCTACTAGTGCTCCTGCCATACTAACTCTTTGTTTATATCCTCTTGAAAGGTTTCTTATTAATTTTTTTTCTACTTCTTTTAGTCCTGTTTGTTCTATGATTTTTTGGATTTTTTCTTTTCTTGTTTTTTTGTCTACTTTTTTAATTTCTGCCATATATGTTACAAATTCTTTTACTGTTAAGTCTGTGTATAGTGGCACTCCTTCTGGCATATATCCGATTTGTCTTTTTGCTTTTCTTGGCTTTTTTAATATGTCATAACCGGTCTACTATGATGTTTCCCGATGTTTGCTCAATAAACCCTGTTATCATATTCATTGTTGTACTTTTTCCAGCACCATTTGGGCCAAGTAAGCCTACAATTTCTCCATCTCCTATTGTGAAGCTTATGTTGTCTACGGCAATTGCTTTTCCATACTTTTTTGTAACGTTTTTTACTTCTATCACAAAAAATTCCTCCTTTATTTTTTAATGCCTTATTGGGGTTGGTCTTATTTATGGCTTTTCCCTCTTAGACATTTTCTGTTCAATCTTTACTATGTTATCATTTTATTTTTTTAATGTAAAGTACTTCACAAAAAATTTACAATTGTGTTATAATTTTAATTTTTCGTGCACATGTGCTTGACAGCTTATGTTTTTTGTGATATTATTGTTATTGTAATTTCAAATGGGTCAGTAGCTCAGTTGGATAGAGCACAGGCCTTCTAAGCCTGGGGTCCGGGGTTCGAATCCCTGCTGGCTCACCACTATTTTCAAGGGTTTTAAAGCCCTTGACTTTTTTTATTTTTCAAAATATCTAAAAAAACATTTAAAAAATTTTTATTATCTTTATTTTTGCATTGCTCATATTCATTGTGTATCAACGTTTCTAAGATATTGAAAAATCTAAAATTTTCTAAAAAAGTTACTTTGTTTTTTGAAACATAAGATAAAAGTGATAATATAGTAAATTCTTTTAACTATTATTTATCACTTTTATTACTATTCTATATTTTAATCATATCTTTATTTGTTTTAATCAATAAATGCTTCATTATTTATTATATCCCAAATTATTTGCAACAGTATTGATGAAAAAGTTATATCATAACAATTATAGATTGGCTCATTACCATGCATAATATTATTTCTATAGTTTAGATTGGTTGTATCAAAAATTTTGATTAATAATTTATAATATTCAACTTTTAATATGTTTTTTGAATATTTATTTTTGAGCAAACTATTTAATGTTAGTTTCCCATATTTATCACTCATACCTGTAAGTATAAGCTTATCATCTTCTTCATTAACTGCTTTATATTTAAAAAACATTTCATATACTTCTTTTTTTAACTGATCCTTACTTTTTCCTGAAAGTATTTTATCTCCTGGACTACTAATTATATTATACAATATTTGTTCATCTCCAGTTAACTCTATGGCTTTATAAAATAGTAATTCATTAATTTTTTTAAGTGCTTCATCTAATTTCTTTTTATATATTTTTTCTGTAAGAATTTTCTCAATAAGGATTGGAAAAGCCAATGTTGATATATAAGAATTTTGATTCATTGGTCTTTTTATATTCTTTGCAATTTCATCTGTTTGAATTTTAAAAGTTTTTCCAGTATTAATGTCTATAAATTCTTTTGGAATTAAATTTTTATATTTATACCCTATGTCCTTTTCTCCATTTAATAATATTTGAAAGTAATCACTCATAGCTCTAAAATATAAGTCATTATAATCTATTACTATTCCAGATAAATTTAATTCTTCTATTATCATTTGATTTGATTTGAGCAACATAGTATGATAATTAGTAAATATATTTCCTAGATAGCTTGACATAGTCATTGAAAGAATTGTTGTATTTATATAATGTTCTTCATCCTTTTTTGTATTAAATATTCCTATTGATTCTGGTAATATTGTATATTTTCTATCATTTTTTGATATTCTAAAAAAATCATTAATTATTTCAAGTTTAATTTCTACTTGTTTTTTATTTCTATAGCTTTCAAATAATTCTTTTGATTTTCCACTTATATACTCGATTAATAATTCCGGATTTATAAGTACAAGACGTCCATTTTCATCTTTTTCATATGTTTTTATATATAAGTATTTTTTTAGTTTGTCTGCCATATTTAATCTCCTTTTATTTCTTCAAATAAAAATTTAATTGCTTTAATTACATCATCATATTTTATACTCTTTGCATATAGGTGCTTTACTTGATAATCTTTCCATGACTGAATTAAAGTTTTATCTTTTTCTATGGTATTTATAATCTTTTCTCTATTTTCTAAATCTTCTATAGAATTTCTTTGTTGAAATGTAGCCTTTATTGCTTGTTTCAATATCTTTTTATCTATTTCTTGCCATTTAGAATTAACAAAGAAATACAAATCATAATAATCTTTCATTCTACTATTGGCTATTTTTCTTAATAAAATCGTTTGAAGTTTTTCTGCAATAACTGTTTCTTGATTATACGTATAAATTTCTATGTAATCATCTTCTAATAATTTTTCATATTTATATTCTATTGCTCTAGGGGTGATGATATCTCCAGTTGATATATCAATATGAAATGGAATCTTTAAATTTTCTAAATTTCCAATTAGTTTTATTCTGTATCCACCATATTCTGATTCTTCTTTTATTTCTTCTATTTTTTCTAGTTTCATTTGCGTATTATCTTTCAAATTAATGTTAATAATATTAATAATTAGTTTTTCTATTCCTAATTTATTCCAACTATATCAGCATCTATATCCATTGTGCTTCTCAGTTTTATACCTATAATAGATGATAGTAGCAATCCACCTTTTATGATTAATTTTTCTTTATATTCTGAGAAAGATAATCTTTCTAGAAATCTTTCAAACATATAATTTTGTAAAACCTGTTGTACTGTCAAGTTATTTTCTTTTGCAAAATTATTAGCTCTATCTTTTAGACTTTGAACATTTTTTATCATATAAGCACCTCCATAACATTTCTTAGTTTCTTTTCGCATTTTAACTTTTTAGCATATTCTATAGCTAGGCTGGAATCTATCTTCTTTTTCATAAACATTTCTTTTATAAATTTATTAGTCTGTTCTTTATCTACCCCTGTTTCTTTACTTTTAATTAAATCACATAAAATTCTTTCTAAATTGTAAGAGATTACTTTAAAACCTCCTGGTGATTCCACTTTAATTGCCCCCAAATATAAATTTTCTTTATTTACATAGTGAACTCTTGTATTTTTAGGCATTCTGTGTTTATTGAATCCTTTATAGGTTGTCACATCAATTAAGTCTGGAGTTCTCTCCGTTTCTCCTAAAAAATACATTGCTGTATTATATGAAAATACTATTTTATTACTTTTTTGTTGTAAAATATAAAACTCATCTGCAAATATATCTGTTCTTACATAAATTCCTCTCTCTATTCTTGCTATCGACTTATCTTTCAACAATTTATTAATATAATAATTGCTAATAGCATTTTCCTTAAGGAATTTACTGTTTACTATTCCTTGACTATCTTTAATTACTTTTTTAATTTTTTCATATCTTTCCATTTTATCCTCCAAATTCAACTAATGTGCTTACATTTTATCATTTTGTAAGCACATTAGTCAACTATTTTGATTAGTATTACCTATTTTTTCTTTTTTATTAACTATATTTTTGTTTTCTTTTTCGTACACTTAATAAGAATGCGAAATATCTATGTTTTCTCATTCTAAAATTTAATTTTCTAATTCTCAAAATATTGTAATCAGTAAGTAATTCATCATTTTTTATATCTAAAAAACTTTTTAGAATTTTTATTTTTTGCCTTTGTTAATATATTAATTTTTTTACTGTTTTATAATCTTAAAAGCCTCGATTTTTCTAGTAATAGTTAATACTTACTAACAATAACTATGATTAATTAACAAGTAAGTTCACTGACTTCTAAGCCTGGGGTCCGGGGTTCGAATCCTTGCTGGCTCACCAAAATACGCATATTCGAACTCTTTAAAAGGGTATAAGCAGAAAACATCTCAATTTACATTAACGTATTTTGAGATGTTTTTATTTATATCTGTAATTTATTTATCTAATACTCTTTATTGGTTAGAAAGGTTTTTAATTCATTTTCATTCTTAAAAATTTTATCAAAATTTATAATTTTTGTTGCCACCTTTTCAATAAATGTTTCATCGTGTTCTACAAAAACAAGAGTAGGTTTGTAATTTAAAATAGTGTCTTCTATCTGTATTCTTGTTAATATAGCCTAATTTCAATATTAGTATTATTTATTGCAATTATATGATTTACAACTTTATCTAAAAAATAAAAATTTATTTTTCTAATCTCATATATAGTATTGGATAGGAATTTCCTTGCTCATCTACTTCTGTTCTTTTATAAGTTTTAAATCCCATATATTCATAAAATCCTTTGCTATTTAGATTTTGTTCATTTACTGCTAATCTATTCACATTATAATTTTCTATGCCATAGTTTAATAACTGTTTTCCTAATCCTTTTCCTCTTTCACTGTTTTTAATAAATAACATTTCTAGTTTTGTATCTTCTATTCCCATAAAGGCAATGGGCTGATGGCTTTCATTTTCTATAATCAATAAATGTGATACTCCCAAAATAGCTTGTGGTACGTATTTTTTTATATCTTTAATTTCTTCATTAGACAGAAATAAATGTGTTGCTTTTACTGAATCTTCCCATACTTCTAATAATTGATTTACTAGCATTTCTGTTCTTTCTTGTATTTCGATTATTCTCATATCTATCTACCTCATATATTGTAATGTTGTCGTTTAGATGTTATTTAATTTTTTTGTTCATTTTACCACTATCAATAATTTATTATTTTTCATATTATATAATAAAGAGCTGATAATTGCAATTAATTATCAGCCCATTTTTGTTTAATCCCAATAGGATTCGTCGCTTCCTCCTATAACTTCGCCTGTTGTTACATCTACAAAAATTGATTTTGAATTATATTTCTTTTCATTATTTGGGTCAGGTTCACCTTGTTTATAATGAATGTTTACAGTCCAAACTTTTCTTGCAACATTTTGTACTGTTTGATATTCATAATATGTTACAGTAGTACCATCTGCTTGTTTTTCTTCTTTTAATTCAGGATATTTTCCTCCATTTTTTTCTAATAGATAAATCCAAGAATTTACTTGTCTAATTTGTTGTTTTGTAGTAATCCAATCTACTTCATTATCTGTTATTTTTTTATCTTGTTCTAATGCAATTTTTTGGGCTTCTTCTTTTGTGATTTGAACTGGATTATCTTTGTATTCTACATTTTCATTGGCTATAAAAGTACTATACACTTTTAATTCTCCATTTACTACTGTAAACATAACTTGAACTCTTTCAAATTGATTTAGTGCTTCTCCATATACCTTGTAATATGTTACAAACCATTCAGCACTATTTCCTTCGTTATTTGGAAAATAGCATGGTGGTTCTGAAACTTGATTTATTTTGTATTCATTTTCTTTTAAATCAAATAATTTATATATTTCATCTGCTTTTTTTATTGCTTCATCTTTGCTTATTTTATCTGGCTCAAAACCAGAATGTGCTAGATTATTATTTGTAAAAGATATACATTTCCCATTTTCTGCATTAATTCCTACTTGGATACCTTTGTTTAAATTTGTATCTGTTGTAAAATAATATACTAGTTCTGCTCCCATTATATAGTTTTTCTTTAATTCTTTTATAACAAATTCTTGATTTTCAATTCCAAGTTTATTTAAATATTTATTTGCTTCAGCCATTGCTTCTTCCATATTGACTGCTTTTTCTTCATCTTCTTTGGTAACTTCTTGTGAACCTTGACTTTCTCTAACATCTTGTATTAGTTCTTCATAAGATTCATATTTTTTAGGTTCTTTGAATGCTTTTTCGTATACCATTGTTCCTGCAAATACTACTCCTATTGTTAATCCAGTTGTGAATAGAAAGGTTGCTACCATTTTTCCTATTTTATTTTTGAACATTTTTTTATCCTCCTTTTCAAAGTTGGATATAGCTATTTTTCTTTTTACTATTTTTAGTACATTTTTACTTAATTCTTCGTTATTCATACCTATATCCCTCCTTTTCTAAACTTTGTTTTATTCTTTTTCTAATTCTATATAGCCTTGTTTTTACTTTAACTTCTGTAATATTTAATTGTTTTGCAATTTCTTTTCCCTTTTTTCCTGCATAATAAAATAATTCAAAAATGTCGTTATCTTCTTTGCTCATATTTTCTAAAACTTTTTCCATTGCTGCTATTTTACTTCTGTTTTCATAGATTTCTTCTACATTTTTCTTTTCTTGTAAAACATTTTCATAATCTTCAATATTAGAGTTTTGCTTTATTTTTCTGCTTTTATTTTTGATTATATTGTTTGTTACACCAGATAAATATGAGCTTACCTTGTCTTTTTTGTTCATTTTATTGGCATTTTTCCATAGCACAAAAAAAGTATCTGCAATAATTTCTTCTATGTCTTCTTGTGTGAATTTTTTGTTAGATATATTTTTTATAATTGTGTAAACATATCCACTGTAATCGTTAATTATTTGCTCTATATTTAGTTCGCTGTTTTTCATATAATCTTTTAATAGTTTGTTCTGTTTCAATTTAAATCGAAATCTCCTTTTTTAGATATCTTACCTTTATAATACCAATTTTTTTGAAAAAGTTACAATTTTTAAATGATTTTTTAAAAGCTTTATATATAGAAACTTATAATTAAATTTCTATACATAAAGCTTTTCTCGTTTATTTTAAGTAAATTTACTCCACCATTTTCTTGTCTTTAATAAGCTATTTAACAGCTTAAATATTGCAAACCCTATAATTCCACCTAAAAGGTTTGTTATGATGTCATCAATATCGCAAAAACGTCCTATAAAATATTGAAAAAATTCAACACTAAATGTTATGCAAAATGATATTAATACTGTTTTGTATAATTTTCTTTTGTTTTTGAATACTGCTGGTATGAAAAATCCTAATGGGATAAATAATATTATGTTTGGTACTTTTTCAACCATAATTTGGTCAAAAATGTCATCTGTTGTTTCTATCCAATTTAATGGTTTTAGGTTTAAAATATGTTGCTCAGGATTAAATGTAATTGGCATATATAAAATAGTTGCAAATATAATAAGAAATATTGAACATATTAAACCTATATAGCTTAATTGCCTTGTTACACTTTTTCCTTTTTTCTTTAAATATAATAAAATAGGTAAGTACAAAATACTTATAATTAGAATAAATATTAGTGCTAATCTAATATAGCTTTCCATTCTATGCAAAATAATACCTCCTTTTTATATTTGTTCCAATTAATTTCTACTATTTGTAATATATTATAATTTTACCATATTTGAAGAAATCAATAAATAGCTTTAAGGAAATATTAATTTAATTTTAAGTTATTTGTTACAATTCACAGTTATTTAAAATCTAATAGCAAAAAAATTTCTATTAAATAATTTAGGTCGTGAATTGTAACAGTTATTTTCTTAAATAATTTTTTCTTTCAAATTTGTAAATTGGGGCTGGTTCTCTTTTATGTTTTGATTTTTGAAACTTTTCTAAAATCTTTGCTTTTGCTTGTTCTTCTGTGTTTCCTGTTTCTATCATTTGTGTAATTTGTTTATATGTTATTCCCATTTTTTCTTCATCTGTTTGTCCACCTAGTCCATCACTTGGAGCTTTTTTTAATATTTTTTCTGGTACTCCTAGATTTTTTCCAATTTCTAATACCTCTTCTACTGTAAAATTCCCTATGGGATTTAGGTCATATGCACTATCTCCCCATTTTGTTGTATACCCTACCATTGCTTCACATAGGTTTCCTGTTCCTATTACTAAATATTCCATTGTTTGTGCTATTGCATATAATGTTGTCATTCTTAGTCTTGGTTTAATATTTATTGTTGCTTCTGTTGATAGTTGTATGTTTTTTTGTATTTCATTTTCCATTTCTTTATAACAGCTACTTAAGTCTACTGTTATGAATTTTACATCAAATTTATTTGCTACTAATTTTGCATCTTCAAAATCTTCTTTGTTTGAATAACATGGCATAGATACAGCAAGTACTTTTTCTTTTCCAAGTGCTTTTACTGCCATTGCGAGTACTGTAGCTGAGTCTTTTCCACCACTGTTTCCTATAACTACTCCTTTTGCTCCTGCATTTTCTACATATTCTTTTATCCACTGGATAGCTTTTTTGGCTTGTTCTATCATTTTATTTTCCTTTCAATTTTTCGAAAAAAGTCGAAACTTAAAATTGTTATTACTTATTTAATTATTTTATACTTTATACAATTTATTTTGTTCTATATATTCTTCTACCTCATTTGGAGTTAAATATTTTATACTTTTTTTGTTTTTTAATTGTGTTCTTACATATGTTGAACTTAGGTTACTCTTTATATGATTTTCTACCTTTTGAAATGCTTGCTTGTTTTTTGTTAAGAATTTGCTTAGTGTTATTATTTCTTCTATGTTGTCTGTTCCTCTTTCAAAAACATATATTTTGAAGTTTTTTACTATTTCTTCTGCTTCGTTCCATGTTTCTAGTTCTTTTAGGTTGTCTGTTCCAAGTGTAAAACATATTTCATTTTTTGGATATTGTTCTTTTATTTTATTTAGTGTTTCTATTGTGTGTAATTGTCTTGGAAAGTCTAATTCTATTCTTGATACGTCAAATTTTTCGTTTTTGTCACAAACTAATTTTAGCATTTTGTATCTGTGTTCATTGTCGATTAAACCTGCTTTTTGGTATTTGCTACTTGCTGGTACAAAAATTATTTTTTCGATTTGTTTATATTCATTTATCATTTGCTCGGCAAGCGAAAAATGGGAATTTAATGGTGGATTAAAACATCCACCAAATACTACTATTTCGTTCATAACTGTTATCATCCCTTCCTAAGTAATATATATTATTTTCTACTGCCTAATTGTGAAATGATATCACGTGAAAATTTATTTGCAAGTTCAAATGTATTGTTAATAAAATTTTCGTCAATTTTATTGCAATATGCATATTCTCTTATAATTGTTGCAAAAAAGGCATCTCCTGCTCCTGATGTATCAATAGCTTCTGCTATAATTGCTGGTTTTTTGTCTATTATTACTATTTTTCCATTTTCTTTATATAAAAATTTAGCTCCTTTTTTTCCATTTGTTATAATCATTAAGTCTAAGTTTAGCATATTAAAGAAATCTATTTGACTGCTTATTTTTAATTTTTTGAATAGATAATCACATATATTATTATTTAATTGCATGATATTTGCTTGCTTAAAGAATTTTATTAGATATTTGTTTGTATAATATTCTATAAATTCTTCTGCACCCACATCTAAGCATACTTTTTTATTTTGTATTTTTTGTAAAAACTCATAATTGACTGCTTCAAATTTGTCTAGAATTATATATAATTCTTCATTTTTTAGTTCTTCTGGAATTTTTAATGGTAAGTTATCTGAAAAATGCATGGTGTTTTTGTTTGTGATTGGTGAATACCATGTATGTATAATATCATTATCTTCTAAAGATTTTTGATTTGGTAATAATATGTTCATAATTGCTGTTGATATATTGTCATCTATTATTACATTTTCTGTGTTAACGCCAGCTCTTTTTAAAGAATTAATTGCAATTCTGCCCTCTTCATCATTACCACAACTGCCAAAGGCATAACATTTTTCCCCTAGTATACTTAAATTGTATAAGTCGTTCCAATTGCATCCTCCTCCATCTTGTTTTACCAAATTGAATTTGTAATCATATATTTTATCTAATATAATATCTGCATGAGATATAAAAATTTTTTTCTTCATAGTTAATTTCATTCCTTTCTAAGGCACGAATAATGAAGTTTTACAATACTAAAATTGGAATTATTTTTGAGCCTTATTATCTATTGTTTTGATATAAGTATATCTTAATATTTTTACAAAGTCAATTTTCAATGCATTTTAGTGGACATAATTTTAAAAATGTGTTATAATTATGTTTATCTTGATATATGGAGGAAATAGATTAAAAATGCAAAGAAATACTGTTTTAAAATATGTTAATCCTAATGATAAAAAAGATTTAAGAAGAATATCAAAAGAAATAGATATGAATACTGATGATGGAAAAATAGAAGCAAATTCCATTGGAATTGCTCTTTTAGAAGAAGTAGAAAGACAAAATGGAGCTGCTCGGATTTTCTTCACCTCAATTAGGAAATTTTAAAAGAGTAATTGCAATAAAAACATTTGAAGATAGAAAAACTCAATTAGTTTTGGTTAATCCTGAAATTATTCATGCTCAAGGAATTTCAAAAGAAGAAGAAGGATGTTTTTCTATTGATTATGATAATCATTATTATTGGACATTTAAGAATAGACCATTTAGAATTACAGTAAAGGGTTATGATTTAGATGGAAATGAATTAATAATTCCTTTTTCTGTTGCTGATTCTATGATTTTTATGCACGAATATGAGCATTTATTTGGTGAATTAATAATAGATAATTTGGAATATGATATAGATATTGTATCTTCTCCAAAAGGTCAAACTGGCATAACTTCTAAAGATAATTTATCCTTAGAACAATTAGATAGTGTTATTGTAGAATTTGATACTGAAAAGGAAAAATATGATTGGAAAGCAAACCATCCTGAAAGAAAGCGTGAAGTAAAAGATAAAGGCAAAATTGATGAGAAAGATTATATAGTTTTTTCTGATATGGATGGAACATTAGATTTAAATTCATCACAAGGGTGTGCAAAGCTAAGTGAAGCTATTTCTTTAATTGAATCAAAGAGTAATGGTTTGTTTGTTATAACAACAGCAAGACCTGCTGGTGAAATTGTAAAAATTTTGGAAGATAAAAATATTCCTGTTCCTAAATATATAATTGGTGATAATGGCTTTATTTATAATACAATAAGTAATCAATATATTACAGAAGAAAGATTACCAAAAAGTGATATGTTGTCATTAATAAATGATATGTTAAATAATGGCCATACTTGTAAAGATGAAATAGAATATAGCACTGGCGATTCTGTTACTCTTCAAGATTGCCCTTATACTTCAAAATCTAAAGCTTATGAAAGAAAACTTGGAACAAGGATATTTTCAGAAGATGTTATTCAAAGTTTAACAAATACTGATAAAGAAATTCTAAGTATATCTTTTAGAGTTTCTTCTGTTAATGCAGTAGAAAAAATTAGAGATTATCTAAAAACTAATAATTTAAATGTTCAATTAAATTATCAGTCTTTAGATGATGGTAATTTTTCTGTAGATTTAGCTCCTAGTGGTATCCATAAGGCTACTTCTGTACTTAAACTTTCGCAACTTGCAATTAATGGAGATACCAAAAGAGAAGATATAAGAGGTCATTTTACTTGTATAGGTGATGGAACTAATGATATTACTATGCTTACATCTGCTGTTGCTCATGGTGAAAATGCTGTAATAGCTGATAAAAACTCTGATGAAAGTATTGAATTAAAAGAAAGTTTGCTAAAAAATATTGAACCATATAAAAACTTTAAAACTGGTAATATTATTGAATTAGATGGTTTTGCAAATGATTATATATTAGGCTTATCAAAAGAAAAATCTGAAAAATTAGCAACTTCTGCAATGAAAAGAGCTGTTGGTATTGCCGTAAAAAATGGTGGAATTCCTGATATTGAAATTACAACACCAAGTAGAAATAATGCTCAAGAAGAAAGGTAAGTTATGAAAAATTTATATAATTTAAACCCTAAATCATATAAAGAGGGATATGATATATTATATCTACTTCCTAAAGATGAAAAATATAAAATTCCTAAGGATGTATGGAAATTTTTAGAAGAAAATATGGATTTACATCATCAAGTTACACCTGAAAATATTTACAATAATAATTTATTAGATGATACTAATTTATTACTTGCTATTATTTATAAAAATTATTTGGCAACCGAAGAAGAAAAGCTTATTATTAATGCAAAAGAACTTTCAGTTGCAAGAAAAAAAGAAGAATTATCCTACAAAAAATATAATCCAAAGAACTTATTTAAAAAGTAATACTACTTTTTAAATAAGTTCTTTCTTTGTCATATTACCCTTCATATTCAAATATTTCTTCTTTTGTGTTTTCTGAATTTGGTCCTACAAATACTTTAAATTCGCCATCTTCTGCATCATATTCTAGATTTTCATTCCAAAATTTTAGCATATTTTTCGTTATTTCAAATGTTATTTCTTTTTCTTCAAATGCCCTAAAATACAACTTTTTGAAAGCTTTTAGTTCTTTTATTGGTCTTACTACACTTCCTACTAAATCTTGTATATATAGTTGTATCACTTCCTTTCCTGGAATTGCACTATTGTTTTTGACTTTTATTTTTACAGTGATTTTATTGTTTTTTGTCATTTTTTTATTGCTTATTTTTAAATTAGAATATTCGAAGTTAGAGTATGATAAACCATAGCCAAATGGATAATAGCTTTTAGTTGGAATGTCTTGGTAACGTGATACATATCGAGTGTTGTTTATGTGTGGTCTTCCTGTGTTGTAATGGTTGTAATAGATAGGGCATTGTCCTACTGCTTGTGGAAAGCTCATTGTTAGTCTTCCAGATGGGTTCACTTCTCCAAATATGACATCTGTTATAGCATTTGCTCCTTCTGTTCCTGGAAACCACACTTCTAGCAATGCATCTACATTTTTTTCTATGTTGTTTAATATGACTGGTCTACCATTAAATAATATTGCAACAATTTTTTTGTTTAGTTTGTTTAGTTCTTTTAGTAAGTTTTGTTGTATTTTAGATATTTCTATATTTGCTCTTGAACAAGCTTCTCCTGTTTGTCTATAATGTTCTCCTATTGCAAGTACAATAATGTCTGCTTTTTTTGCAACCTTAATTGCTTGTTCTAGTAGTTTTGCTTCAACTTCTTTCTCATTTTTAGTATAAATTGGTGGCAACCCATCTTCTTCTAAAATATGACTTATTTCTTTTTCTTCTAAGATGTTGCTTCCTTTTGCATAAAGAAGATTTTCTTTTCCAATTTTGTCTTCAAATATTTCTTTTAGTGTTGGAATTTTGGCTTTGTCTGAAAACATAGACCAAGAACCAAGTATTGCAATATTGTCTGCATATGGTCCAATTAGAGCTATTTTGCTGTTTTGTTTTAATGGCAAAATTTGATTATCATTTTTTAATAATACAAATGTATTAGATGTTAGTTTTCTTGCTTGTTTTAAGTGCTCTTTACATTTTAATATTTTCTTTTCTCTTTGCTCATCTATGTTTTTATAAGGATTTTCAAATAATCCTAATTTGTTTTTTAGGCTAAGTACTCTAAAAACTGCCTCATCTACTAATTTTATAGGTACTTTGTTTTGTTCTACTAATTCTTTTAAATTATTTGCATATACATTTGACATCATGTCAATGTCAACCCCTGCCATAATTGCTTTATATGCTGCCTCTTTTTTGTCTTTTGCTACCCCATGATTTATCGTTTCTTCTATTGCTGAATAGTCTGAAATTATAATTCCTTCAAAACCTAGCTCTTTTCTTAATAAGTCTCTTAATAGCCATTTATTAACAGTTGCTGGGATTCCATTTATTGTGTTAAATGATGTCATTACCATTTGTGCTCCATTACTTATTCCTTCTTTATATGCTGGCAAATAATATTGTCTAAATTCTCTTTGTGACATATCAACTGTATTGTAATCTCTACCACTTTCTACTGCTCCATATCCTGCAAAATGTTTGATACAAGCTACTGCATTTCCTAATTTTGAAATGTCTTGTCCTTGATATGCTTCTACCATTGTTTTTGCATATATTTCCCCTAAATATGGGTCTTCTCCTCCTATTGCTTCCATTACTCTTCCCCATCTTGCATCTCTTACTAAGTCAACCATTGGCGAAAAGTTAACATTTGCTCCTGCAATTCCTGCTTCTTTAATTGATATTCTTGTACATTTACGAATAACATCTGTATCCCATGAACACCCTTGTGCAATTGGGATAGGGAAAACTGTTCTATATCCATTAATAACATCTGCCATAAATAAAAGTGGTATTTTTAATCTGTTCTTAGATAAATATTCTTCTTGTACTTTCCTTATTTTTTCGCATCCTACGATATTTAAAATAGAACCTACATTGTATAACATTTCATTTGATAATTCTAAGTTTTTTAAAGGTCCTGTTTTTGTGTCTACATTGTCCATTAAAAAGACTTCCCCTGTAACTTGCACTAATTGACCTATTTTTTCATCTAGGGTCATTTTTTCTAATAACTCTAATAATTTTTCTTTTTTCATGATTTTCATCTCTTTCTTCTTTAGTTGCTATTTGGTCAATAATCATTTATTTAAGTTTATTATATTTTTTATGCAGTAACAATTCGGGGGGACCAGCAAATTATAGAATATTATCAAATTGTTTAAGTCTTTTAAACAATTTGGTTACAGTCTATTATGTAGCTGGGAGTTACAAATAAAAAAATAATAAACTTTATATATTATTAGCCTTAATGGCATCTTTTTGAGTTATATTTAGCTTTTCTAATCCATCTTGTACATATTCATTTCTCATAAAATATTTCCAAATCAAACCACTT
>CATLUC010000013.1:7593-23139 GCA_950059165.1 uncultured Clostridium sp. | reverse complement strand
TAATTTTTTTATTATAAATTAAACTTTTTTATCGCAAAATTTATTCTATTTATTCAAAAGTACAATTTGTTGCATTATTCATATTTATTTCTTTTGTTCCTTTTAAAATATCGTCTACATACACTTTAATAGTTACTGTGCCCTTTGCATTAAAGTTTGCACTAATATCTGTTTTTGTTTTGGCATCTTGTTGATTATATATTGTATCATCTCCAACTGTAATTCTTACTTTTGCCTTTTCTACTATTTCCTTTCCATCTTCATCTTTTTCTGGTGTATAATTTAGAAGTGATTTCAAGTTTACACTTACCGTTCCAGATTTCATTTCTGCCAATTTATTTACTGTAATTGTTATAGATGTTCCCTCATCTACAACTTTTCCAGCTTCTAGGCTCTGTTTTAACACTACTCCATTGTCTTTTGAATTATCCTCATCATAAGCTACATTTACTTTTAAGCCTAAATCGCCTAACGTTTTCTTAGCATTTGCTTCTGATTGACCAATTACACTAACTACTGAGACTTGTTTTATTCCTGTTCCTGTACTTACATGGATGATTAAGCTATCACCTGCAAATACTTCTGTGTCTGGTTCTGTTTCTTGGCTAATTACAAATCCTTCTTTTACTGTTTTGCTTGTTTCTTCTACTATTTCTGCTTTTAATTTTGCATCTTCAATTAGTTTTACTGCTTCTTCTTTTTCTTTTCCTTTTACATTTGGTACAGTTGCTTTTTCTTTACCTTTACTAATTACAACACTTACTGTGCTTCCCTCTTTTACTTTGTTAAATCTTTCCATATATGTGGGCTTTTGAGAAATTACATGACCCTCTTCTACCTCTTTGTTGTATTCTTCTTTTTCTACTTCAAATTGTAGTTTTGCTTCTTCTATCTCTTTTTGTGCCTCTTCCTTAGTTTTTCCAACTACATTTGGCATTGCAACTTCTGGTGGGTTTGTTACATTTAATACTGCTAATGTTCCACCTAAACTCAAACTAAATAATAAGATTAGCCCAACAAAAACACTTAGTACCTTATGGTTTTTAATAAATTGTTTAAATTTTCCTTCTTGTTTTCCTTTTTTATTATTAATTGCTGTTTCTTCTATTTCTCCATACATATTAGTATTGATTTTTTGTGTTCTAGCTGTTTTGTCATATTCTAATTCTTGTACAAAGTCTCCATCTGGATTTTTAAGTGACTTTTTTAAATCTCTTAACATTTCTGTTGATGATTGATATCTTAAAGTAGTGTCTTTTTGCAAAGCTTTCATAATTATTTTATTTATAGATGTTGGAATACTTGGGTTTATATCAATTGGTTCTTCAGGTTCTTCTTGCATATGTTTTAATGCTACTGATACTGGTGTATCTGCATCAAATGGTACTCTTCCTGTTACCATTTCATACATTACTACACCTAAAGAATATAAGTCTGATTTTGCATCTGTAAACCCACCCCTTGCGTGTTCTGGTGAAAAATAATGTACTGAACCAATTGTTGTTCCAAATGCTGTAATTGTTGAATTTGAAACTGCTTTTGCAATTCCAAAGTCTGTTACTTTGGCTATTCCATCTTCTGTTATTATTATATTATGTGGTTTTATGTCTCTATGTACAATATTGTTTCTATGTGCTACCTCTAAAGCTGAAGCAATTTGTACAGCAACATTTACAGACCATTTCCAAGGCAAAGGTCCTCTTTCTTCTATAATAATTTCTTTTAAAGTTTTTCCTTGAATTAGCTCCATTACTATGTAATGAAGGTTTCCTTCTACTCCTACATCATAAATTGAAACAATGTTAGCATGTGTTAATCTCGCTGCTGATTGTGCTTCTGCTTCAAATCTTTTTACAAATTCTTCGTCTGTTGTAAATTCGTCTCTTAATATTTTAACTGCTACATATCTTTTTATTACTTTATCAGTTGCTTTATAAACTGTAGACATTCCACCATTACCTATTTTTTCTACTATCTCATATCGATTTCCTAATAGCTTTCCTTCTAAATTCATAATTATTTTCATCCTTTCCTTTTAAAGGCTTTATCTATATATTTTTAATGATAACAACTGTTATGTTGTCATATCCACCATTTTTATTGGCTATTTCGATTAAATCTTTTGGTGCTAGTTCTATATCTTTTTTTGCTAATTTAAAAATTTCTTCTTGTGATACTAAGTTTGTTAGACCATCTGAACACATTACTAAAATGTCCTCTTTTAGAAACCCTTTTGCCATAACGTCTGGTTCTACAAATGCATTACAGCCTAATGCTTTCATTAGCATATTTTTTTGTGGATGATGTATTGCTTCTTCTTGTGTTATTGTTCCATCTTTTACTAATTTTTGAACATAACTGTGGTCTTGTGTTAGTTTCCTAATAAATTCTTTTCTAATTCTGTAAATTCTACTATCTCCTACATGTCCAATAAATGCCCTATTATTATATATTAAACAAATTTCTAAAGTAGTACCCATTCCTTCTAATTCTTTGCTTTCTTTTGATTTTTCATATACTACCATATTTGCATATTCCATGCTACTTGCAACTAATTGAATGATGCTGTCTCTGTCTTTTTCGATTTCTTTGAAGTTGTTTTCAATATAACTTTTTGCTGTTTCTACTGCTAGTTTGCTTGCAATTTCTCCACCATTGTAGCCTCCCATACCGTCTGCTAATATGTATAATTGTACTTCGTCTAATGAATTTGATATATAGTAGTAGTCTTGGTTGTTTTCTCTTAACTTTCCTATATCGGTTTTTGCATAGGCTTTTATCATTTTTTCACCTCTTTTTTAAGCTTATAGTTTTCCTATGTATTTTATATCACAAGTTTTGTTTTTTTGCAATAATTTTGGTAACAAAAAAGCATAGCTTAAAAACCATGCTTTTGTTTTATCTATTTAAATAATTTCGATTTTCTTCTTTTTCGTTAATATATTGTACACTGTCATCTTCTACACAATATAATGCCAATTTGGAATTTGGTCTATTAAATCCACAACCTGTATCTATTCTAATATAAGATTTCTCTTCATTTCTAACAATCTCTCCATCTTTTGAGGTATGTCCACATATTGTTGTAAATCCACATTCTTTACTTTGTTTATATGTTTCTTCCTTTTTTTCTTGTAGCATATATCCATAATCTTGTCTTGATAATTCATTATACCTATATCCTTTTCCTGTTTCTTTCATACTTTTTAACATATTTATATCTTTTGGTGGCATTGCATGAACAAATAAATAATCTTTATCATTTATTTGTTGTGGTAATACTACATAAGAATTGTTAAGAAATTCATATATATCATTTTGTTGTTGTATATTTCTTTTAAAGAAATCGAAAATCGTTGTATTTCCTCTATTTGAAGTTAGCCATAATCCTATATAATATAGGTTTTTTTCACTTAGTTTTTTTACATCTATTAGTTCTTGATATTCTTTATCATATTTTTTATACTTTTCTTCACATCTTTTTAATTCTTCTTTATATATATCTTCATTTAATGATTGATATTCTTCAATTTGTTCTTTTATTTCCTTTCGTTGTATTATATTTTTTAAATCTTTCTCACTTAATCCATAGTTTGCCATTATTAATAATGTTTCTAAAAATTGCATTTCATGATTTCCTAATAAAAATGTTATTTGTGGATTACTATTTGGACTCACTTGTCTTGTCATAATATCTTGTATAATTTTTATTCCGTCTTTTCCTCTGTCTATTACATCTCCTATAATATATAAGTGGTCATTATGTCTTAATTTTTTTATTACTTGCATATATGAGCCATACATTCCATGAACATCGCTTAAACAATAGTGTTTTCCACTATTGTTTAATGTACTTTGATTTTGGTTTTTTTGTTGACTTTCTTTTGCTTCTACTTGCATTTTTATTTTAAATAAATTATTATTAAAATTTTGTTGTCCAGTTTTTCCATTTTCTTGTATCATATGCCTATTAGCTAAATAATTATCATTTTGTAAGAATTCTCCACCTAAATATATATAGTCATCTCTTACTTGTTTTGACATTAACCCATTGCTTCCATATAATCTTTGTATAAAAAAATAATTTAGCTCTTCTTTGTACCTCTTTTTGTAGTCTTTAAATAATTCACTTTGAAAATCTGGAATTGTTCCTTTTTCACAAAAAAGTCTTACTTTCTTAGTTGTTCCATCTTTTATAGGGATAGTTATATAGTACATATCATATTTTTCTAATTGTATTTTACTTTCTGAAATTTTTACTTTTGATTTTTCAACATCTTTTTCTTCTATATATTTCATCTCTTTTAAATTCCCTTCTAGGCATAAATTATGTATCTATTATATCAAAATTATTTTTAGAAGTCAATTATGTAAATCAAAAATTTCAACCTGTCCCAATTATACCAAAACATATTTGTCATATAATTGTTTTATATTTTGCTTTGTCAATGTTTTATCAATTCCATTTTCAGCAACCTCAGTCATAACAGCTGTTATAAAATCTCTTATTTTAGGGTTCATCTCTACTTTATCTTTTTCTTTTTCATTCCAATAAGAAAGCTCATATTCCTTTGTCCAGTTTTTACCTTGATAGATAATGCTTGCTGCTAATTTGTCGCAAATCATTTCTACTGCATATGGGTATGGAATTACAGGATTTACTTGTGGTGCTTTATGGTCTGTCCAATATTCAAAATGATGCTTATTTCTTCCTTTATGATGAAGCCATGCTTCTGAATATCCTTTGTCTCTTTTAGCTTCTGTAATTGGCGAATGGTCACCAACATAATATTTAACTCCTTCAAAAAATTCTGTTGGTGAATATTTTGATAAATCATGTACAAGCCCTCTCCATGGCTTGCCTAATTTGCAACATAATTTGAACACAACCCATCTATGGTGTGTTATTAATTTAAAATGTCCTATTATATTTTTTATTTTCATATTTACTATGTTTCCTTTCCTTAAAGGCACAAATCAGAATAAATAATTCCCCATATTTTGAATATTATTCAGGCCATAATTTCTCATTAATACAAGGTTTATAAATAGCAAAATTTTAATTATTTTTCTATCTTTTCCCTCAATTGCTAGTTTACTATAACTTTTTGTAAAAATCAATAAATTTTATGAGCTTTTTTGCATACAATAAAATATGAATATTTTAGGAGGTTATTATGTGTGGTTTTGTTGGTTTTGTAAATAGAAAAGAGAATACTATGCAAAACAGGAGCATTTTGGAGAAAATGAATGAAACTCTCTGCAAAAGAGGTCCTGATGAAGATGGATATTACATAGATGAACAAGTTTGTATGGGTCATAAAAGGTTAATTGTAATTGACCCAAAAGGTGGCAGGCAACCAATGATTGAAAAGGCTTCTTATGGTAATTTTGTTATTTGCTATAATGGTCAACTTTATAATACTAAAGAGCTTCGAAAAACTTTAGAGGAAAATGGTTTTACTTTTAATAGTTATTCAGATACAGAGGTTTTGCTAAAAAGCTATATTCATTATGGAAATGATGTTGTTAATCATTTAAATGGTATTTTTGCTTTTGCTATTTGGAATAGTAAAAAACAAGAACTGTTTTTGGCTCGTGACCATTTTGGTGTAAAGCCTTTATTTTACACTATTAAAAATAATACTTTGATTTTTGCTTCTGAAATAAAGGCACTTTTTGAATACCCAGGCATTTCTAAAGAATTAGATAATCAAGGAATTTGTGAGTTGTTTGGCATTGGTCCTAGCCATACGCCTGGAACAACTATTTTTAAAAATATATTTGAGGTAAAGCCTGCTCATTTTGGAATTTTTAATTCTTCTGGCTTGCATCTAGAAAGATATTGGAAACTTGTTTCTAAAGAACATACTGATAGTTTTGCAATGACTTGTGAAAAGTTGAAGTTTTTATTAAATGATTCTATTACAAGGCAACTTGTTTCAGATGTTCCTTTATGTACTTTCTTGTCAGGTGGATTAGATTCTAGTATTATTACTAAATTTGCATCTGATTATTGCAAAGAGCAAGGTTTGCCACCTTTAGATACTTATTCAATTGATTATGTTGATAATGATAAAAATTTTGTAAAAAGTGATTTTCAACCAAATTCTGATAATTATTATATTAACTTGATGACTAAAAATTTGCATACTAATCATCATAATATTGTAATTGATACCCCAGAACTTGCTAATAGCTTAGAAGATGCAATGATTGCTAGAGATATGCCTGGTATGGCTGATATTGATTCTTCTTTACTTCTATTTTGTAAAAATGTGAAGAAGGAGATGACAGTGTCTTTAACTGGTGAATGTGCTGATGAAATTTTTGGTGGCTATCCTTGGTTTTTCCGTGAAGATAGCTTAAATAGTAATACTTTCCCTTGGTCAATTGCTCTTAATGAAAGACAACAATTGTTAAATCCTGGGATAAGTGAAAAAGTCAAATTAAAAGAATATGTTGATTTTCGTTATAATGAAAGTTTGTCTGAAGTAGAAATATTAGACATAGATTCTAAAGAAACTGCCGAAAAGCGAAAAATATCTCATTTAACCTTAAATTGGTTCATGCAAACTTTATTAGACCGTTCTGATAGAATGGCTATGTATAATGGTTTTGAGCTTCGTGTTCCTTTTTGCGATTATCGACTAGCCGAGTATGTTTGGAATATTCCTTGGGAAATTAAGGCTTTAAATGGTAGAGAAAAAGGCTTACTTCGTTATGTTTCTAAAGATTTCTTGCCTGATGAAATTGTTGATAGAAAAAAATCTCCTTACCCTAAAACCCATAATCCTACTTATTTGTCTAAGGTTAAGTCTATGCTAACTAAAATTATGGAAGATAAAAATGCACCAATAAATAATTTGCTAAATCGTGATTTTATTTTGGATATTTTGAAAACAGATGGTACAGCTTTTTTACGCCCTTGGTTTGGGCAACTAATGACAGGTCCACAGCTTATGGCTTATCTTTGCCAGGTTAATATGTGGCTTGAGAAGTACCAGCCGAAGCTTGAAATTTAGGTAAAATAGAGGTTCTTTATAGGGCCTCTATCCCTATATTTTTATGTGTTATTTTTTGGCATCCAAGTGTTTGGCATTTTTTAGGTAACATATTTTACCAGCCATATATAGAAAATGGTTCATTGTTTAAGTAACTTTCTATTCCTTTTTTTACATATGGAATTACATTATTGGGCAAATCATTTAAGTTATAAAATTTTAATTCATCGCACTTATCTTTCTCCATAATTGTAATTTCTCCATCATATTTTTCGCAAATTAAGAAATAATCTATACTTTCTCTATCAGGTGTTCTTCTATGCATAACATGAACAATTTTTAAATCTTCTTGTAGTATTTTTATTCCAGCTTCCTCTAATGCTTCTCTTTGCATTGCTTTTAGTACACTTTCATTGCCATCTATATGACCTGCTACAATACTATAATTACCATCTTCATATCCTGTATTATATCTTCTTTGTAATAATATTTTTTCATCTTCTATTAATATTAAATGTACTGCTGTTACTAATTTAAATCTTTCCATTTCTTCCTCCTTGATATTTTTATTTATTTCTTTTTGGTAATTTATTACTATTTGCTAATTTTTTATTTTCTGATCTTACTCTTCTTTCCAATTTTTTTAGATCCTCTGCTGGTTTTAAATCTTCTGGCTTTATCCCTCTTTTATTTAACATTTTCCTTACACTCAAATTATTATCTATATGTTCATCTGTTATACTTTCTTCTCCATACATATTTTTTTCAGTTACA
This sequence comes from uncultured Clostridium sp., assembly GCA_950059165.1. Classification (GTDB taxonomy): domain Bacteria; phylum Bacillota; class Clostridia; order TANB77; family CAG-508; genus CAG-269. The sequence goes on along the minus strand of CATLUC010000013.1, from coordinate 15,361 downwards.
TTATAATTTGTCATTTCAGTTGCTAAATTCTTTGCTGCTATTGTCAGTGTTGGTAAAAAGTCTGCAAGTGGTCTATTTTCTTTTACTCCATATTTTGCTTTCATTTGCATAGTATTTAATCCTCCAAATAAAGCTGAATCTCCTTTTGAACGAATTCTTGCAAATCCTAAATCATCGACTCCTCTTTCATAGATGTTTTTTGATAATTGTTTTTCTGATTCTTTTAGTTTTTCTCTTGCTTCTAATCGATTCATTAATTTTATTCTATCTTCTATTATTTCCTGTTTCCTTGTCTGAACTGCAAAATAAGTTTGTGCAAATGCTATTTCTTCTTTTTTAGAATCACCATTTTGAGCAATTAAATAACAAGCATATCTTGTTAACATATAGTCTTCTACTTGTCTTTTAGCTCCTTTTGCTAAACTTATCATTTTCGTAACCTCACGAAAATGATTTTCTTTTGGTATTTCGGCATTTCCACATGATTGAATTGCCTTTTTGATTACTTCTATAAAATTTTCCCATCTTTTATAACCAAGTTGAGTCTGTAAATCTCTAGCATACCAAAATTCTACATTTTCTTTTTCTTCTGTATTAATAATAGAATCAAATTTTTCTTTTAACTCTATTAGTTTTGCTTTTTCAAATTCCATGAACATCACTCCCATTTAAAATACTCATAATAGCATATTTAAGATTATTTTTTAATTCGTTTATTGGTATATTTATTTTACTAATTTATATTATACTATTGCGATATTATTTTAAAACATTTGTTTTGTAATGTCAAGCAATTATTATTAATCTTTCATATTATTTAATTTATTTATTAATATTGTTTCCATCACTTTTTGAAAACTTGGCCCATTTTTATCAAATGTGCAAATTACTTTATAATTATCTTTTTCTTCTTTTTTATTATATTTTGTTTCTTTATTCATATTCATTTTTCCTTTCTTTTGTTTCTTGGTAATTATATTTATTAAATTTTACTGTTTTTTCGTTACTTTTTTAGTTTTATTACAAAAATGCAGAATTAGAATTTTCCACTTTCTCTTAGAATAGCATAGGTTTGCTGTTCGTGTTTTTTTCTGACACCCGATGACTGGTCCACAGCTTATGGCTTATCTTTGCCAAGTTAATATGTGGCTAGAGAGGTATCAGCCAAAATTAGAATTGTAAATGGTAGAGTAAAAGGTCACAAAGAGTGACCTTTTTTCTAGCTTATATTTAATACCAATAAGCTAATTTTAAAAATGAATTTACAAGTTTGGTCTGTTCTTCTAAATCTTCTATTTTAGCTATATTATACTTTTTCCCTTCCATATTTCTTGAACTTAAAGTCCATAAAAATGCTTTTAATTTAGGAAATCGTTCAACATTTTCTTTCATAAAATAAATTAAATCACACAATTTTTTAAATAATTCACTTTGTTTTTTTTCTTCTTCCATATACTTATCAATATTTGCTATTAATTCTAGTGGTTTTGCAATTTCTAACCTATAATTACTTTCATCAAATGAATTTATAAAATTTTGATAGCTTTCACAAAAAATTCTATACATTATATCTCTCCCTAATCAAAAAAAATATCACATTGCGGAAAATTTTTTCTATTTAAAATTTCTTTTATTATATCATTTAATACCTTATTTTTCTTTTTCTAAACTTGAGGTCGCAATTTGCGACCTCAAGTTTTCTAATTTATCATTATAAGCATTATCAAAGAACTTATCGGAACACTTATATTATCAATTCCTTTACTAGATATTGCCTCTATTGCTGTTATACAATATGCCATCATTACTGTTATTGTTGCCCAATGTCCAGTTTGCCAAAATACATCACTATGCTTTAGCCATAAATATCCTCCAATAATTATTGTTGAAATTATGAACATTGTAAGCGACCCTGCATAAGATTTTTTTGCTCCACTGATTTTGTATTTTCTACTTTTTATCATTTTACCAAATACAGCTGCAAAGCCATCTCCATATGCCATAATTAAATTAGGAATTAACCCCAATAATGGTTCTTTATATATTCCAAATGATACAATTGTTAATATTAGTAATGCAACTGCATAGTAGACTGTACCTATTCCATCTTGTTTTTCTCTTTCCATTACTTTTATTACATTTTTTTTGTAAGATATATAATTTATTATTACAAAAGTTATCGGAACAAACATTGCAAACCATACATTTGTGAAAAAGCACATTGCAATTATCCACCAATTTCCTAGCATAATATGAATATATTTCCTACTAAATTCAATTCCTCTTTTTTCAAATATTTTTGCACTTATTATGACTATTGCTATATATAAATAAGATGCTATTATTCCTAAAAAATTCATTTTATGCATTGCCCCTTTCTATATTTTGAAATACCTTTTGTGTTGCTTCTTCAATGGTTTTGCACTCTGTAATATCTATTATTTTAGTTTGAGGATATATTTTGTAATATCCTGTTTTTTCTTGCAATTTATCTCTTTCTTCTATCATTTTTCTTATTTCGTCTTTTTCTATTTCTTTATTGTACTGTATATATTTCCTATTTGTCCTTTCCTCTATTGATGCATCAATAAAAAAATGGTATGTGACATCTGGATACATTTTTACAATGTCTCTTGAAGATAATATTACATTATATTTTTTTCTGAATTCATCTATTAACTTTCTGCCAAATTGATATAATTTTTCATTGTTTGCTACATTACTTACTTTTGATACTGATATTGATGTTTTATCTGACTGCAAATCTTTTTCTTCTATTTTTTTTCCTTTCATATATATCACAGTTTCTTTGTTTTCTAGTTTTATATCAATTTCTAGCTGTTTCATTATTTCAAATATGTCAATATTTTTTAGCTCTTGCTTGTCTTTTTGTACTTCCATAATCCCATATACTATTGCTCTATATATGTTTCCACCATGTAATATAATTGAATTTTCGATTTTTTCTAATAGCCCTCTACATATACTTGTTTTTCCTGCTCCTACTGTTCCTTCTATTCCTATTACTATATTCTTGTTTTCCATTTAATCGTTGCTTCCTTTCCTATTTTTGTTTTACTTATCATTTGTCACATCTCCACTACTTGACAATGAGATTTTATCTCCTAAAAATGTTGGTTTTGGTTTAAAAATACATTTTACAAAATCTTTATCTCTTGCAAGAACTTCTCTAAACTCTCTGTATGCCTGCCCTGCATATTCTCTTGGGTTAGCAGCAACTCCAAAAGCTTCTATATCTAAGCATTTAGCAATATACAAAGCACGATACAAATGATATTTTTGTGTTACTATAATTAATTTTTTTGCACCAAAAATCTCTTTTGCCCTATACAAACTTTCATAAGAAGAAAGCCCTGCATGGTCCATAAAAATATCTTCTGATGGAACTTTTCTATCTATTGCAAATTGTTTCATAATATTTACCTCATCATAATTTTCTTTGCTATGGTCTCCACTCATTATTATTTTTGTAGATACATTTTTCTCATATAAAGAAATTGATTGCAATAGTCTATCTTTTAGCATATGACTTGGTTTGTTTCCCCAAATTCCTGCTCCTAATACTAAAATACAATCTACATTTTCTAGTTTTTCTGCTTCTTCTTCACTTTTTATTCTATTTTTTGTTGTCAATTTGATATAAAAATTGATTGTTAAAATAATAATTACTATTACTGCAACTGCAATTGCTATATATTTTATCACTTTTTTCATAACTCCATCCTTAATTCTTTATTTCTTAAAAATTTTATATCACATTATTCTTAATTTTACAATAAATTAAAGCAATTTATATGAATTTTTAAAATTCACTAGACATTTTTTAATAATTTGTGTTATTATATATACGATACTAAAGAATTAATCTATTTGGTTTTTAATGTAGGTAATAAGTTTGGAAAATAACTTGTGCCTTAGAAAGGAATGAGATTAAATATGAAAACAAAAAACATGATTTTTATTTTAGTTTTATTATTAACAATTTTTTTAGGATTTAGCTTTTCTTATGCAGTTGATTTAGAAGATATGGAAAATGAAAGTGATTTAGAAAACATTCTTAATTCTACTAACTCTTCTTCAGATAATACTAACAATACTTCTAATACTAATTCATCTTTAAACAATGGCGAAGATGACAATATTACTAGTACTACTAATTCTAATGCCAATAACTACAATAATTCCAATACAAATAATAATTTTGATATCGACGATTCCGATATAAATGATTCAATTAATAATAGTAGTGTTACTCCTGATAGCAGTTCTTCTTTAAACACTTCTGCAACTATAAGTAATATGAATTCAAACTCTAGTTCTGGTCTAGAATTATCTACTATTCTTAATATATTATTGATTGTAATTGGTATTCTTTTAATTTTATTATCAATTGCAATACTAATTAGACTAAAAAATTAAATTGTTAAAAACTCTCAATTTTGAGAGTTTTTTGATTTTTTTGTATGTATATTTTTCTCTATTTTTTTAAATACTATTTATAGTATTTAATTTTCATATTTATATGGAAACTAATAAGCTTATTAAAATTTTAAATAGGAGGATAATTTTATGTACAAAAAATTATTAATTGCAAGCAGTTTTATAATTATGGCTATTTTCTCTTTCTCTTTTTGCTATGCTAATAATGGTTTACAAGAAGCTGCAGATGGTGTTAGAAATGTAGTTGGTGGTGCTGAAAATGCTGTTGAAGGTGCAGCCAAAGATATCTCAAACGCTTCTAAAGATGCAACTGGGAAAATGGAACAAGGTGCTAATAATATGGTAGACAACAATCGTAATAATAATATGAACAACAATAATAGAAATAATAATAATAATAACAACAATAATAATTATACTGCAACTAGAACTTCTGCAACAAATAATACATTCATGGGTATGAATGCAACAGCTTGGACATGGCTAATAATGGGTATTGCTGCTATTGCCATAGTAGCTCTAGTATGGTATTATTCAATGCAACTTCGTTCTTCAAACTATGATGGAAGAGACTAATCAAATTATCTATAAAAGAGGATTTTGGTATATTACCTTAATCCCCTATTTCTTTTTATATAAATTTGTGTTATAATAAGTAAAATTTAGACTGGAGAAGAAAGGAATGGGATTTTTATGAATACAAAATTAGTTGCTAAAAACCCAACTGCATATCATAATTATATATTAGAGGATAAAATTGAGACTGGTATTGTTTTAACAGGAACTGAGATTAAATCTATTAGAAGTGGAAAGGTTAATATGAAAGATTGTTATGCTTATTTAAAAAGTGGCGAAATTTTTATTTGTGGTATGCATATTAGTCCTTATGAACATGGAAATATTTTTAATAAAGACCCTTTACGTGACAGAAAATTATTATTACATAAAAAAGAAATAAATCGTCTTATTGGATTGATAAAACAAAAAGGTTATAGTCTTGTTCCTATTAGCCTTTATTTTAAAGGTAGCCTTGTTAAGATTGAATTAGGTGTTGGAAAAGGTAAAAAACTTTATGATAAAAGACAGGATTTGGCTAAAAAAGATGCCCAAAGGCAAATTGCAATTCATATGAAAAATAACCAATGAACAATTACCTAAATCCAATTAGTATTCAAAGTATTTTACACTACATTTGCACATTAACATAAAAATGTCGCAAAAGAAACGTCCCCAATACGACAAGGAAACGTTCCCAATTGCTCCTAAATTTTATTGCTTGAACCGAAAACATCTACCATTTTGTGTTTTACGGTTTCTTTTATTAATTCTCTTGCAGGCATTAAGTATTTTCTTGGGTCAAATGCATTTGGTTCATCATGGAATACTTTTCTAATTCCTGCTGTCATTGCTAATCTTAGGTCTGTGTCAACATTAATTTTTGATACTCCTGAAATACTTGCTTCATGTAGTATTTCATCTGGCACACCTTTTGCTCCTGGAATATTACCACCATATTGATTGCACATTTCTACTAATTCTGGAATAACTGTTGATGCTCCATGTAATACTATTGGTGTATTTGGTATTCTATTTTTGATTTCTTTTAATATATCAAATCTTAATTTTGCTTCTCCCTTAAATTTGTATGCACCATGACTTGTTCCTATTGCAATTGCTAAAGAGTCGCAACCTGTTCTTTCTACAAATTCTTGTGCTTGTGCAGGGTCTGTGTACATAGCATCATCTGCAGATACATTAACATCATCTTCAATTCCTGCTAATTTTCCAAGTTCTGCTTCTACTACAACTCCTTTGCTATGTGCATATTCTACTACCTTTTTTGTTAAAGCTATATTTTCTTCAAAATCATATTTAGAACCATCTATCATAACAGATGTAAAACCATTATCAATACACATTTTTGCTGTCTCAAAATCTGGTCCATGGTCTAAATGGATGGCAATTGGAACTTCTGGATGCTCCTCTACTGCTGCTTCTACCATTTTCATAAGGTAATTAATTCCAGCATATTTTATTGCACTAGATGATGCTTGTAAAATAACTGGTGATTTGCTTTGGCTTGCTGCATCTACAATTGCTTGTATAATTTCCATGTTATTTACATTAAATGCACCTATTGCAAAACCTTCTTTCATTGATTTTTCAAACATTTCCTTTGTTGTTACTAACATATCTATTCCTCCTTAATTTTTATTATTTTCTATTGCTATTGTATTTCTATTTTCTTTATCTGTCAAGGTCTATAGTAAAATATATTAAAATCTTATGATAGAGCAAAAGAGACAGTTTAGACTGTCCCTTACTTCCTCATTCTTTTTCATATTCATAGCTTGCACACATTGATTCATCTGGTTGTTGTGTTATTGTATTTTGTGTTGGTGCTACTTTGATTGCCTCTAATGTACATTTTTCTTTTTCTTGGTTATTGAATCTACAGCTTGTAACTGTACAATTGATTTTCTGATTTTGTTCCATTTTGTACCTCCAAAAAGTTTATATACATTAGTATGTTCATTTTTTTAACATTTATTCGTATTTTCATTTTTTGTTTCTTGTAAACATTTTTGTGGTGGATTTTCAAAACTTAAATACCAATTAATTCCATTTTGATTTTCTTGAATTTCTTTGTTTCTTTTTTCTAATTCTGCAAAAGTTTTTGGTGGTGGTACAATTACTGGCTGACCTGGCATCCAATTTGCTGCTGTAGAACCTTTGCTACAGTCTGCCATTTGCAGAGCCTCAACAATTCTTATTATCTCTGGAATAAAACGTCCTATATTTAGTGGATAAATTAAAATTGTTCTTACAATTCCTTTGTCATCAATAACAAAAACATTTCTTACAGTTTCTGTATTGCTAATATCATTTGCAATCATTCCATATTTCCTAGCAATTTCACCATTTCTATCTGCTATTATTGGAAAGGATATCTTAATCCCTGTTCTACAATAAATATCATACATCCATGCTAAATGTGAAGCATAGCTAATTTTACCAACTTAAATCATACTTATTTTCTCAGTTTTCTAGGTTTAAATACTATTAAATCATGCACTTTGTATGATACACATTTCATTTAACTGTTCATTTATGATATTCAGTTCTGAAAAATTAAAATAAATATAAATATTTTTATACTCATCTAATTCCACTCTGTCTATTAGCTCATATAATATTTTCTTACTTGGATTTTCCATTTTTAAAAATGTATCAATGATATTTTCTATTTCTTCATTGTTCTCATGTTTTTTTTGTTTGTCTTTTAATATATTCATTTTATTTTCTG
>CATLUC010000013.1:5681-7577 GCA_950059165.1 uncultured Clostridium sp. | reverse complement strand
ATCATCATTTGTTATCATTCCATTTACACTATCTAAATACATTTTATCAATTTTCTTTGATACATCTGCTATTCTATTTTCTATCTCTTTCAAGTGAAATGTTTCTTTTTTAATCAGAGTTTCATAGTTATTTTTGCATTTTTCATAGATATGTTTCAATTCGTTCTTATCTGTATATGTTTTGCATATTTGTCTGATAATATACAAAGTTTTTTCTTCAAATTTGTTATAATTATAATTGCAAGTCTTACACTTTCGGTCTTTTCCTCTTGCCAAACTACAATCGATATATCCTATTTTCGTATTTTTTCCTCTATAACATACTCTAGATTTTCTGCCACAATTATGACAAAATAGCAAACCTTTAAATAGAAAGTCATGTTTTGTTGTTGATAAAGTTTTTTTGCTTTTCATTATCTCTTGTACTTTAGCAAACAATTCTTTTGAAATAATGGCATCATGCGTATTTTCCACTCTAATATATTCTTCTGGTGTTTTCTTTCTTTTCTTCTTGATTTTATAGGAGATAGAAACACATTTATTTTGAACAGTATTTCCAATATAGGCTTCATTTATGAGTATTGCTCTTATACTTTTCGGACTCCAGGTTTCTCTTTGATGACTCATTTTCATATACTGACTTGGTGTTCTGATGTTTTGATTGTCTAATATGGTTGCTATTTTTTGAAATCCATTTCCTTTTGAATATAATTCAAAAATTTGCTCCACTATGTAAGAAACATTGGTATCAATTTCTAGTTTGTTTTTTTGTGTCTGGCTTTTTTTATAGCCATAAGGTGCATAACTTCCTAGATACTCACCTTTTAGTTCTTTTTCTTTTAGCACCCCTTTAATTTTTTTAGATATATCCTTTGCATACATATCATTTATAATTGCTTTAAATGGTGTTACATCATTATTTGTAGTATCTAAATAAGTATCGATACCATCTAATATAGAAACATATCGAATAGCATTTTCTGGAAAATAATTTTCTATGTAATAACCTGTTTTTATATAATCTCTGCCAAGTCTTGATAAATCTTTCGTAATAACCATATTAATTCTTTTTTCTTCTATATCTGAAATCATTCTTTTAAATTCTGGTCTTTCAAAGGTTGTTCCAGAAATACCATCATCTACATATTCATCGATTAGAATATATTCATTTTCTTTTACGTATCTTTGTAATATATTTCTTTGATTTGATACACTTTCACTTTCTAATTTATCTCCATCTTCACGAGATAAACGTATATAAATTCCTACTTTAAAAGTTTTATTCATGATTGTTCCGATTGCTAAAAACCATATTTCATCATCTCCAATCTTTTGTTCCTAGCAATCACCTGCTTAGGAATAATTCTAATGCTTTTTCTTACTTTTTTCAAGTTCTTCTTTTGTTTTTACACATTCTTTTAAATATATTTCAAATGCTTTTCCAATCTTCGCATTTATATCTTCTTTTTCTGAATTAAATATACAATATACTTTTTCTTTATCTTTTTGTTCTTTCATATCCCACCTTCTTTGAAACTGTCTTGTTATAGATATATTAAAAATTGCACAAAAAAATAACAAGTTTTTTTACTTGTTATTTTCTATCTGTATGTTAATTTTCGGACACAATAACCCCTTTTAAATATTAGAATTTCACTTTTAAACGCACTTACCCTATTGCATTTTTCTACAAGTTACTTTTGTGCGTTACTTACTTTTACCTTTGCTATGTTGCAAAGTATTCATTCTTACCTTTGTTGTTTCACAAAGTCATTTCCAAATTTAATTGGATTCTCCTATTTCTAGGTAATACTATATACATTATATTTTATAGTGAGCAATTTTTAATATGTTTATAGTATACTATATTCTTTTAGAAATTGGAATATATACACT
>CATLUC010000013.1:1519-5549 GCA_950059165.1 uncultured Clostridium sp. | reverse complement strand
CATCTTGAAACTTTTTATAAAATAACTTCTCCATATTGTCTTGCACTTCTATATCTTTCGCTAACAAATAACTTTTCCCATCTTTTAAGCAAATAAGATTCAGCATCCATTTTGTCCCAATCATATTTAATGTTTCATATATTATTTGTTTGTTTTCTAATATGCTGTCTTTATCCCATATTGTTAATTGTGCGAAAATTGGTGGCAAAATGTCATTGATATTTTCTATCTTTGTATCATTTTCTATTGCTTTTTTTAAATTATGATTAATTTCTAATTGACATTCCTTAAAATACTTTTCTGAATAGGTTTTATCCTTAATTATTTTTTCTAATTTCTTATAAGCAATAATATCTCTTTTCGTTGTTATTTTAGCTTTTAGATTTAACGTATTATCTAAAATTGCCGATATCAGTAAAATTGCTAAATCCTTTGAAATTTGCTCCATTAAATTTTCCTTTTCATATAATTCAACTATAATAGTTGCTACTGAGCCTATAAATTCTATTTGTGCTTTTTCTTTTAATTTATCTTTCCAATATTTTTCATATCCCACATGGTGATCTATAATTCCAATTATCTTTTCTTCTTGCACAAATGTGTCAAAATAATCTTTATTTGATACATCTATAATAATGTACTTATCTTCTTTATCTGGTTTACATTCATCTAATTTAGAAGTTAATTTCATAAGACTTGGGGTTATACTTTCATTTGGTTTAGCTGTTGAAATAGCTTTTGCTTTTATTCCTTTTAAATTTAACAATTTAGCATAAGCGATACAACCTGCATAAGCATCTATATCTATGTATTTTTTTCCAGAGGTTACTACTACCATTTTATATTATCTCCTTTTCTTGTTCCTCTAATCTCAATAAACGATTGTATTTTGCAATTCTATCTCCTCTTCGTGGTCCTCCAATTTTTATATAGGTAGCATTTAATGCTACTGCTAAATCACACATAAAAGTATCTTCTGTTTCAATACTTCTTTGTGAAACACAAGTTATCATATTCTCTTCTTTTGCTTTATGAAAAGCCTTTATAGTTCCTGTTAAAGTTCCAACTTGATTCATTTTTATTATGATACCATTTGCCAATTCACTATTAATATATTTATCTTGTGTTGCAAATAAATCATCTCCTACAATACTAATAGTTTTATGCTCTGATTTCATCTTTTTCCAATATTCTTCATCATTGGAATCAAATGGATCTTCTATATAAGTAATATTATATTTTTCAATATATTGGTTTAATATTTCATTTAGTTCTTTTGATTTTATTGTTTTACCTTGATAGGTATAAATCTCATCTTTAAAAAAATGTTCTGCTGCTACATCAATTGCAATGCTTACCTCGTTTTCGTAATTTAAGGTTTTTATCGTATCTAATACCATTTTAAATTTTTCATCTATTGTCATTTCTTCTACAATCATTCCACTTGATGAGCCGTAATGCTTTTAAAATATCTTTTTTCTTTAATTCGTTTTCGATATAAGAATAAATTTCAGTAATTGACTTTATTGCTTTTGAAAATGGATGAACATCAACAGCAAGCATTATATTTTGAATAGAACCTTTCTCTTTTTGATTATGAACTCCACCAGAAAATATGGCAATTAATGGTATTGGTGATTTCCTATAAGCTTTATAATTTGCTACCTTTTCTATATATTCTACTAATGTTATATTTTGAACTTGTGCCATTATTCTAGCAAATGCTAATGAAAATGGTAAACAAATATTAGAGCCTAAATTTGGCATATAGTTATTTAAAATACTATCAAAATCAACTTGATTTTCTACTTCTCTATTACAAATTTCACCTATCATTTTCTTTAAATGGCTTTCACTGATATTATTCGTTGTTATTACTTCTCTTTTTCCAGGAATGATCGCTGATGGTGAAGATGCAATTGCCTTGATATTAGTATCTGTTATTATTTCAATTTCTAAAGCCTTTTTTCCAACTGAATTTAATATTTCTCTTGTTTTAATTTCTTTTATTTTCATCCTTCCAAATCTCCTTCATGATATAGGGAAAAATATCAATTGCTTTTTCGATTGGTAATTTTCCTTTACTAGCATTTTCTTCATCAAATTTTGTACTTCCATCATTTTGCACATTCCCTCCTGCGATTAAAACTGGTACTTGATCCGTAGAATGAATTTTTAGTTCACATGGTGTAGCATGGTCACATGTTACAATTACAATATCATCTTCTTTTATGTCTTTTATTAGATTAGACAAAAAATATTTGTCAATCAATTCAATTGCTTCCACCTTTTCCTTTGGCTTATTGTCATGTCCAGGTTCATCTGGTCCTTTTATGTGAATAAATTTTACATCAGCTTCATCAGCTACTAAAATTTTTTCACTATTTATTAAAAATTCTTTATCTAATTGTAAATCTAAAGATTTAGAAAAAGTAAATTTGGCACCAATTAACTTTGCTATCGCATTTTCAGCTGGCAATTGACCATACATAGAAAGAGTAAGTCCAAACTTTTCTTGATATTTTGGCATTTTCTTAGGTTTTTCTCCACCATCTCTAAATATTAAATAATTAGCTGGTAACTCACCTTTTTCTATTCTTTTTTTATTTACTTTATTATTCGTTAAAATTTCATTTGACTGTTCTATAAAACTATTAACTATACTAGCTGTTAGTTTGCTTTCTTCTATCTTATCTAATGCTAAACATTTTAATGGTCTTGGTTCATAATTTTTCACAGGAGTTCCCCATACTCCATTTTTTTTAAATCCTGGATCTGTATTTGATACATTTCCAGACAATCTTTCTTGATTGCTATAAAAAACTAGTATTCCTCTATGATGCCCAAATGCTAATAATTTAAAATCAACATTAAATTTAGATAAATCTACATTTTCTGTTATATCTTTCGCTAAAGCCTGTAATTCTTCCTCTCCTAATCCTCTAGCAGTTCTTCTATCCAATGTTCCTGACTTTTCATCATAAGACGCAAAATTTACTCTAAAAGCTACATAGTTATATCCTTCTGGAATAAAATCTGTTCCTAATCCCTCTAGAGTTCCTCTTCCTGGATAGTAAGTCTTCGGATTATAGGATAGTAATGCCATACTTCCTGAGTCAGACTCTGGTATTATATTATCATCTATAACTGTTATTAAAGTTTGCTTACCTCTTTTAACTAGTGTATCAAGTGATGGTGTATTGGCAACTTGCAGTGGAGTTCTATTTGCAAGTATTTCTATCTTTCTATCAGCTGCACCATCTAATATAATCATATAAATCTTCATAATATTTTATCCTTCTTCCAATCTTAAATTTCTTCATCCAAGAAAGTCTTTATTCTTTTATCTAAATTATGTTCAATTATATAATTATAAACAAAATTTGGAACAAATTGCTTCCATTCTTTTCCTTCTTGAATACATTTTCTTATGTCAGAAGCACTTATTCCTTTTTCAGCTAATGTAACTCTCCATAAAACTTCAACATCTAATTTTAAATCATTTTGTAAAGATTTCTGCTTTTCTTCTCCCCATTCATCATATATTGTCATATAATATTTGGCATTTAAAGGTGCATAATTAAAAATCTTCTCTGGGAAGTTTATTGGAAATGGCACTATATCAAATTCTTCTTGCTTCACCCCTGCTTCTATCATTGAATATTTAATACATTCCATTCTCTCAAAATAAGTAAGTGGATTTGAACTTCTTTTTGACCTATGAGGATTAGCCTCAGTATATTTAGTTAAATCCACTTCTGGATTACAAATTCCTATCACTAAATGTTCACATCTTTCTTTTCCTGCTAATAAATATTTCATGTGGTCGTTATGTAATAATTGAAATCTACCATGTATAACACCTACTTTATCCATTTTTCAAAACCTTCTTTCTCTAATATTCTATTGGATTATATAATATTATATTTAATATGTAAAGTACATATTTATCATAATTCATATAGATATGTTCTATTAATTAAAACATCTAATTCAACAATATTAATTTCATTTGTCAAAATCTCTTCTA
>CATLUC010000013.1:0-1509 GCA_950059165.1 uncultured Clostridium sp. | reverse complement strand
TCCTTATTTTCCTTTAATGTAACAATATCAATTTTTCTATTTAACTTCTCATTATTATTAAAAGCTATATTTAATCTATGTAATTTTTCTGTATCGATAAATGGAATAAACAAAATGTACTGTTTTTCTTCTGTCATATAATCTGCTTTAGCCCAATTAGAAAGTAATATTTCTTTTCCTTTATAAATCTGTTGTAAAATATCATAACAATCAATTTCTTGAAGCAATCTAATTCTATCCAAGTTTTCTTTGATTGGATTAATAATTAATGTTGATTCTTTTCCAAATATAAAATATTTATTACTTTTATTTAGATTCTTCAAATCTTCCATAAATACGACTGATTTATTGTACTGTATACTCTTATTTACATCATTTATAACTTGTCTAACATAATGAAAACTTTTATCTTTTGAAATATAATATGCAATATAATCTCTGTTATAATAATTTAATAGTCCAATAAAGGTTCTTCCCATTTCGGTGAAAACATTGCTATCTTTTATTTCCCAACTTGTTAAAAATCTTATATCACTGTCTAATGTTAATGTTGCAATCTTCATAATTTCTTGCACTCTTTTTTGATATTTTTCTTTTCTACATACATTGTGATAATAAAACCCCAGTTCTTTTACTAATTTAATCCCTTTTATATCTAATTTTATATGATATCGATTTACTCGTTTTATGTATTGTTCTTTTTCTAAAACTTTTAATCTTTTTAAATAATAATCCTTTGACTTGTAAATTTTTTTACTATCTGTTGCTAGCATCATTTTGTACTTACACAAAAATTCTAGCAATAAAATGTCTTTTTCTGTTAATCTTCTTTTCATGCTATCCACTCCTTTCTATTTTTTCTATGCTACAGCATATTTTTTCTTCTGTACCCTTTACCTGTTTCTTACCCTTTAAACTCTCTACAACTGTTTTTTATTTTTTTAAGTTTTTCCAAATGTTTGACTATTGTTAAAATATCCTATTCTTTGCCATCAAAAATTTCATCGTTCGGATACTTTTTGCTATTATTTTTTCTGTATTTTGTATCCGATTGCTGGCTTTTACTTAACAAAAAACACCTTAGATTTTATTCTAAAGTGTTTTGGATTTTTATTTACTTTTATAAATTTATTATTATGTTTAATATGAAAATAAGTTCTTGAATATAATTTTTCTATAAATTTCAATAATTTTTATTTCATTAATTTCTTAATTTCTTTATCAATAAATTCTTTTATTAGAGGTATATCATTTATAGCCGTATCAAAAATAATGCTATAATCCATATCATAATATCCATGTGCAAAACGATTTCTCATTCCTCTTATTTCATTCCAATTTATATCATTCTGTGTTTCTACAATATAGTCTTCTGTCAAATGATTAACAAGTTCTCCTATTTGAAATATAGGCATAGAAATTGCATTTCTAAATACATCATTAATATTAAAATCTTCTATATTTTTTCCAAACATATCAAATGTTTTTTCTATTTGTTCACAATATTCT
>CATLUC010000012.1 GCA_950059165.1 uncultured Clostridium sp. | reverse complement strand
ACTAGAGTTATTATATAGCATTTAAATCTATTTTTCAATATTAATGGCTAATTTTCTTCACTTTCTCCTGTTTCGTAATTAATTGTAATTCCAGGTTGTACATTATATACATATACATTAAAACATATTTCTTTTCCTCTATCTTCTACAGAATATGCTTCTATTTCTACGCCACTTGCTAATTTATTATTTTCCTTAAAAATTGGTGTTACTCTATACAAAACATGATTATTTTTATGTTTTTCTATGTAATCTGCCACTTTGTTTTCAAATGGTAGCATACCATTAACATTAAAGAATCTCGTTCCTGTAATTAAATTCAGTTCATTTGCATCTTCATCCGATAACTGATGACCTATTAAATGGCATCTATTATATAAATATTCTCCATTATATTTCCTTTGCACCCAACCAGTTGGTTTTATACTACTGATATCTCCTCTTTGATCTCCATCAGGAGGCATTATTTCTTTGCAAATATTAGCATAAGCAACTCTACATCTTCCTTTGTCATCTAATTTACTATATTCTTCAAAACTTTCTGTAGTATAATCTTCTTCAGTAAAATATGGCTTACCATTATTTATTTTTACATATATTTGACCAGAGTAATCTGGTATTTCATCTATACTATTATAATTTGCGACTGTAATTTCATTTAATATATCTACATTATTGGAAATATAAATTAGTCCTATAAATAAAATTATAGTAATTGCCATTATTAAAATTTGTTTCAAATTCATATTCTTTTTACTAGTATCTTTTGTCATCTTTATTTCCTACCTTTCATAGGTATCTTATCATATTATCAAAAAGCTAACAAGGATTTCAAAGTTTTATTTAAGATTTGCATATAAACTGTTTAAAAACTCTTCTGAATATTCTCTTTGGTTTGTATAATTTGAATAATTACTTTTATTAGTTTTAATATTATTTCTTTTACTATTATCTTCCACTTTTTGATGGATAGCCTGTCCATTTTTTGATTGATACTGGTATCCATTATTTAATGGATAGGGTATATCATTGATATAAATTTTTCTTTGAATGAGTTGCTTATTTTCATTTCTAATTAATTCAACAATAATAAATTTTCGTTTGCTTAAATCTGAAATCCAATTTGAAATTGTTTTAGGATTTACACCTAATTTTTCTGCTAAATATTTATTAGTTGCAAAACAATATCCTTCTTTACAAGCAAGTGATGTTATAATTGCATATAATAATTTTTCATTTGCTTTTATTTCTTTATTGTATAAAATTGTTGCTGGAATTATAGAATAATACCCAACGTTATTCTGATTTTCCTTCATATACCTCTCCAATTCTAACAGTAATTTTGCATAAAAAATACAGAATATTTCTATCAATCTGAAATACCCTGTAATATAGATGATTACTGCATTTTATTAGTTTTAAATTTGGGTTGGTATATTTTTAACACCACAGGTGTGGATTTAAATTTGCAATTTCCTGCTGGTTGGGAAAACGCAAAAAAAATAAAATACAGTCAAGGTTTTACACGGTCCTAGTCCTCGTGATTTTGTTGGCTATGGACCTTTAACAGAACCCGAAGCATTAGCAATTTATAACTTTACACTTTCTCATAATTTTAGACTAGTAATTAGCTACCATACACAAGGTCAAGAAATCTACTGGCAATTCCAAGACTTCAACCCACCAGACAGTTTATCTATTGGAGAACAATTTGCTAGTTCTAGTGGCTATACTTTAGCTAAAACCCCATATAACTCTAGTTTTGCTGGATTTAAAGATTGGTTTATTCAAAATTATAATAGACCCGGTTATACTATTGAAGCTGGATTAGGTGAAAATCCTCTCCCTATTTCTCAATTTAACGAAATTTATCAAGATAACTTAGGTATTCTAGTTTTAGGTGCTGTTTTATAAAACATAAGCTGATTAATACTTTAATTATCAGAAAAGTATTAATCAGCTTTAGTTATTGTTACTTTATAGTAACTTTAATATATCACTATTTTCTTACCTTATAATTGTTCTTTTTTCGTCTGCACCTACACCAATATATTTTACTTTTACACCTGTGTAATCTTCAATAAATTTGATGTAATCTTGTGCTTCTTTAGGAAGTTCCTCAAAAGTAGTTGCTCCTTCTGTACTCCATCCACCTTTTAGTTCTTCATATACTGCTTCACAGTTTTCTTTGTCTATTGGAACATGTTTTATAATTTCTCCTTTATATTTATAACCTACACATACATTAATTTTATCTAGTTTTCCCATAGTGTCCATATGGTTTACACATAACGAAGTTAATCCACTTGTATTTTTTGTATGTTTTATCATAACTAAATCAAGCCAACCTATTCTTCTTGGTCTTCCAGTTGTAGTACCATATTCATGCCCCCAGTTACGAATATTATCTCCTGTTTCATTTAGTTGTTCTGTAATAAATGGTCCATTTCCAACTCTTGATGTATATGCTTTAATAACTCCTATTACCTCTTTTATTAAAGTTGGACCTATGCCTGCACCTGATGCTGTTCCACTACTATTTGGATTAGAAGATGTTGTCATTGGATAATCTCCATGGTCATTATCTAACCAAAAAGATTGCGCTCCCTCTATAATAATTAATTCATCTTTTTCAATTGCTTTATCTAAAATAGGATGAATATCTGTAATAAACTCTTGAAGTTTTCCTTTATATTCCATGCAATAATCATATTCTTCTTGCGTAGTAATTATAGGGAATTTTTCTTCATCGTAAACATTTTTTTCTATTAATTTATTAGCTTCTGCTACTAAAACATTATATACTTTTAAATTTTCTTCTATTTTCTCTTTTAATTTAGATGGCTCTAAAAATAAATCGTGCATTCTTAAATTTGTACGTCTAGCTTTTTCCTCATAAGTTGTCCCAACTCCTCTACCTGTTGTTCCAACTTTTTCAGATTTTAACATTTCATATAATCTGTCTAATTGCTTATGATGTGGAAAAGTAATATGTGTTCTTTCACTAACAACAAAATTTTCTCTTTCTACTTTTACTCCCTCATTTTTCATTTGTTCTATTTCTTCTGCTAAAATTTTAAGGTCTGCAACTACACCTGGTCCTACTACTGAAAGTACTTCTGGTCTAATAATTGATGATGGTAATAAGTGCATTGCATATTTTTTACCATTTGCAACTACCGTATGTCCTGCATTACTTCCTCCTGTTGCTCTAATTACAATTGCTGCATTTTTTGCTTCATAATGTACTGCTCTTCCTTTTCCTTCGTCTCCATATTGGAGACCCACAATCATTTTTACTGCCATGTTTTTTCTCCTTTTTCTAGGATTTGGGGATGGCCTCAAAATCCTACGTTTTTCTATTTTACACGCAGATTATATCACTCTAAATAATCGATGTCAATTATTTTTCGACAAAAAATGAGACAAGAGGAACCCAGTCTATTTGTCTCAAAATTAGTTTATGAAACAAATGAGACCTGTCCCTTCTGTCTCATTGATTAACATACTTATTAAGTGATTGAATTTTATAGTTTAGTTCTCCAATTTCTTCTGTTGGCACATATCCTGGCTTTGCATTTATAACATCTGGTATTCTGTTTACAACAGAAGCACAAGTTAATTCAACTGTTGCTGGTCTATTTATTACTAATGTTGTTTCAGGCTCTCCTATTACTGTCCATTCGTTTTTATCAAAGTCATCTTTTGAATAAACTTTTCCTATACATTCACTTTCTATTGTAATTCCTTCTTCAGTTTCCGTTGTAACAACAGCACTCATTCCTGTTGCCATTCCTGCTTTTACTGTCATTCCTAAAGTTGATGATTCAATATCTTCTTTGTGTGTTTGTGGTACTGTTTTTTGTGTTTGACTTTTAACTGTTAAACCTAGTTTTGCACATAGCCATCCATTTACATTCCACATATAAGATGGTAAATATTCTCCTTTATTTATCATAGCTTGTCTTTCTTCATCTGATATACGGTCAACAGATGCAACTTGTTTGTCAAACTCTTCTAAAGAAAGCCCTGCACCATGTGCTTTTGCTAAAGCTATTCCATAATCTTCTACATTGTAACTAGAACTTCCTTTTATTTTCTTGATAGTTTGTGTAGAACCTGCTATACTAGAAATTAATTGTCCCCAATAGATATCTTGATATCCACTACCTGTAATAGTACATCCTGTTTGTTTTGCTAATTCATCTATTTTCTTTGTTACAGTTGGGTTTGAATTCATTGGATAAAATGCTTCTTCACATGTTGTGATGGCATTTACCCCTAATTTTGCACATAACATTAAAGCATCTTCTACATCACTAATTAGGCTCATTGTTGTAACAATTGCAATATCTGGCTTTGTTTCTTTCATCATGTTTTCTGCTTCTTCTATTGAAACAACTTTTACTCCTTTATTTTCAGTTCCCATTATTTCTCCAATGTCTTTTCCAATTACATCAGGATTTACATCAATTGCTCCTACTATTTCGGCTCCTTTTTCATATACATATCTCATTGTGTAAACACTCATTTTTCCGGCTCCATATTGAACCACTTTAATTTTTCTATCCATAATATACCTCCACTTAAAATATTTATATAGATTATATACTAATTTTTGAAAAATATACAATAGCTTTTTTGTGAATTTTACATTAAAATTTAATTTTGTCCTCTATGATGTTTGATTGGTTTTCATAACTTTCCGATGTTTAAACATCCTTTTTTAGTATGTCTATTTTGCATAAAAACGTAGGAATTTTTCTTTTTCCTACGTTTTTCTACTCTATCACACTGTTCAATTTAACTGCCTTTAAAACTACTTCTGCACTACTTTTAGTATTGGTTTTCACAGCACTCAGTTCTACATTACATAAAGTGCTAGTCGAAAAGAAACATATAGACTTGCACCACCATTGCCGTAGATACGGTAAGAAGCTGAATGGCTTTTGTCATAACTACCACCCCTAGAAAGAATCGGAAGGTTGGTGTCATAGGTACTTTTTTCTGCTATACACTCCCATGCATTTCCCTCTAAATCATAAATATTACATACCTTATCTGCTTCATTATTTCCTGATACTTTTACTCCTCCTGATATATGCCTACTACTGTCAGATTTTGTCACATCATAAGTTTTATTTGTTCCATCTAATCGTGGCTTACTCGCAATAAATTTCATTGTCATATCCCATTGTATTCCTGATATTAATGCACTTTTTACATGTCTATTACTTGTAAACATTGTTTTTGCTGTTGATTTTGTTGTTTCTTGAGGAATGTCAACCCATACATTTGCTCCTTTTTTACTTACTAATGTACTAGTTCCTTCTTTTCCTGCTTCATATCTTGATATATAAAATCCTTTTGTATTTCTTACAGCTGCTTCTTCATCTGTTATTTCATCTGGTAAATACTCTATATCATCAATTGCTTTAGCTGAAATACCTGTATATTCATAACTTGTATTTCTTTCATATGGTGTTTCATCTGTTACTGGTATCCATACAAATTGGTTTCCTGTATTTGCTGTATCATTTGCAACATCTGAGATGGTCAGTCCTTCTTCTACATCATCAAGTCCTGGAACAATTGCAAATCCTACTGGAATTACTGCTGTTCCATTTTTTGTATATTCTTTATTTTCATCTCCTGTTACAATTTCCCCAGGAACTGCTACATTACTTACTGGTGGGGTTGGTGTATCTCCTCCACCTGAAGTGTTTCCACCCATCGTATTATTTCCTGTTGTATTTCCATCTCCTGTTGAAGTTTTTCCAATATAATCATCTAGTTTTCCTTCGATTAGATAACCTAAATCTGTGTGTATTGCTCCTGTATCTTTGTTTACTCGACTTTCATCACTTATTACTTTGTTATTTATCAATTCTGTTATTACATCACCCATTGTAGGATTTCTATGCTTTTGCTCTGCTTTTATTATTGCTAAGTCTATTTGTTCTTCTAACCCTGCAAGCTCTGTTAGCTCTTTTGATGTTTTTGCTTCTTTTATTAGCCCTTTTTCTCCTGTTAGTCCAACTATTGTTATTCCTGCTAAAATTATTAAAATAATTACTGTAATTACTAGTGCCACTAAGGTTATACCCTTGTTCTCCATTTTTGTTTTCCTTAAAATTTCCAAACTTTTAATCAATCCAAATCCCCCATTTCTTTTGTTCTAATATGAGTTTTTAATTTTTATTATTATTTACTTCTTTTAAAAATAGTATACAATGTTCTACTATTTTCAAAATAGCTCATAATAAATTTTCCAAAATAATTTTATCAATAATTTAAATTGCTGTTAACAAGTTTGCATAACTTTTTAAGAAGTTTTATGAAATTATCCTGTTTATCATTGGAAAGCCTTGTCTTTCTTCAATTTTTATTATAAAATAACATCGAAAGGACAGTGATAATATGGATATTTTAATTAAAAACTGCAATCTTATTTCTATGGATGAAACAAGAGAAAAAATTGAATATGGAATAGACATTGCAATTACAAAAAACAAAATTGAAAATATAGACAAAGGCTTAACCCCTTGTCAAAACACAAAAATAATTGATGCTACAAATTTATATGTACTTCCTGGATTTATAAACACTCATGCACATATTGGAATGAGCATTTTTAGGGAATCTGTTGATGGATACACTACCCAAGATTGGCTAACTAAAAAGATTTGGCCAATTGAAGACAAACTTACTAAAGAAGATGTTTATAATTCTTCTTTACTATCTTGTATAGAAATGATAAAAACAGGAACAACAACTGTAAATGACCATTATTTTTTCCCTGAAAGCATAATAAAAGCTGTAAATAAATCTAGCATAAGAGCAGAACTAACTAGAGTTTTAATGAATTCAGATGGTAATTTAGATGAAAGATATAATGAACTAGAAACCCTAATAACTAACTACACTAACAAATATGAAACAATATCAATTAATGTTGGAATTCATGGGTTATATACTGCAAACCTAGAATGTATTGAAAAAGCAATTGAACTTGCAAAATCTCATAATTTGAACATTCATATGCATTATTTAGAAAATAGTCAAGAATACAAAGATATTATGGCTAATTATAATCCTAAAAAACCTTATGAAATCGTCAGTCAATATTTTCAAGGAACTTCTAGCATTTTTGCACATTGTGTTAAATTGCAAGATGAAGATTTTGAAGTATTTAAAAACTTAAATATTAAGGTTGCACATTGCCCAGTTAGTAACCTAAAGCTTGGTTGTGGTGTTGCAAATATCTCAAAAATGATAGAAAATGGCATTACTGTGTCTTTAGGAACTGATGGTCAAGGTAGTGGCTGTAATTTAGATATGTTTGACACTATGAAATTAACTGGTCTTTTGCAAAAAGGTTTTCATGAAAATCCAAAATTGCTACCAGCTTATGAAATTTTAAAGTTAGCTACAATAAATGGTGCTAAGGCTTTAAATAAAGAAAACTTAATTGGTAGTATCAACTTAGGTAAATTCGCTGACTTAATCTTACTTGATTTGTCTGATATTACTTTGCAACCAATTCATGATGTTTTTTCTGATATTGTTTATAATGCAAAAGGCTCTAATGTAGTCACTACAATTGTAAATGGTAAAATATTAATGGAAAATAGAAAACTTGCTTTTTTAAATGAAAATGAAATATTAGAAAATTGCAAAAATATATTATGAAATAAAAATAACTTCACTTTTTAGCTATTCCCCTACTAAAAAATGAAGTTGTTTCTTTTTATTTTATTACATATATTCCACTTTCTTTTTTTTCTAGTTGAACATCATTTGACAAGCAAACTAAAGGTCTAAAACCAACACTATCTCTTGTATAATATCCATAGTTATTGTAGTTTATACTTACAAATGGATATACATACATTATATCATTGACACTAAAAGCTGATGGTGATGCTAACCACATGGCGTCTGTTGTAGTGTATCCAGAACCTTGTTTTGTTATAAAGTATAATGAATCATCTTTATTAAATTTCCTTTCTGTTGGATGATACTCATCCCATGTATTTCCACCATCAAAGCTAAACTCATAGCCAGTTTTACTATTAGCTCGTATTTGATAATTTGTATTATATTTTTCATTATATGATTTAAAAAATAATTCTACTGTTGGACCTCCTATTGCATACTCTGACTTTTCTCCTTTATACCCTTCCCATACATTTGTATCTAACATATAGGCTACTGCTTTCATATTTGTATTTGTACTTGTATACTTTTTCGTATTAAAATATTCATTATTTAATGCTTTTATTTTTACATCTGTTACATTACTTGAACCTGAGTAATCAGATATTACATCATCAAATGATAAGTTGTAATCTGAATGTTTATAAATTGTTTTTGTTTTTGATTGTGGGCAGTAGTCATAATGAATATAATCTCCTGCTATTAAATAAATATTATTGTTATCTGCATAAAATATTTTCCAATCTGTTACCCCTTGATTGTAATCTTTACCATTTACTGTTTGTGCTATATATCCCTCTACTGTTGCACCATAATATTCTGTTTTATCTTCACTATTTGCAATCTGTTCTGCTGATACTATTACCTTTTCTTCTGGTGGTGTTGGTGGATTTGATGGATTCTCTTCTATTTCTCCTACTGTTACTTCTCCTTTTTCACTAATTGTTACTTGATATCCATCAGCAGTAATTGTAGTTGGTAAACTTGTAATACTATCTGCTCCTGTTATACCCTCTATTTGCTTTAAATTTT
Organism: uncultured Clostridium sp.; assembly: GCA_950059165.1. GTDB lineage: Bacteria > Bacillota > Clostridia > TANB77 > CAG-508 > CAG-269. Next base: position 15,014 of record CATLUC010000012.1, on the reverse strand, counting down.
CCTTTAGTTCATTCACATCTAATTTCCCATCTGTTCCATAACTTCCCATTACTGCAATTTGTACTTTTTCTTTTGCAGTTGATATATCTGTCTTGTTTTTTGCAGTTTGGGCTTTTGTCAATACTCCATTCTCTCCTGTTAGTGTTGCAATTGTTACTCCTGCCAATATTAAAAGTACAATTATTGTAATCACTAATGCTATTAAAGTTATACCTTTGTTCTTTTTAATAATTTGTAATTTTGTTATATCTTTCATATAATCTATTTCCTCCTTTATTTCTTTTGTTTATTTTTTATTTTATCAATAATATAATTATTGTCAACCTGTTTTTAATTGTTGATTACTTTTATTTTCAAAAAATATTTTTCATTAGTACTTGCCTCTTTTTCTTTTTTAGTGTAATATAATAATGTAAATTGAAAGAAATGCAAATCACTTTAAAAGAAAGGGGGCTATTATAATTAAATAAAGCGCCAGAACACAAGTGAAAACTAAAAAAGATGTGTACCGACTCTCAGAGCAAAAGAGGCATGATTGAAAAAATGTACAAAAACAATAGTTGACTGATTAATATTCTCTAATTTTTGATATATAGTATTCAGCCCACATTTAATTGTTTGTCTGTCAAATTTGTGTAGAATATATTTTCACGGTGTTGACGAGGTCTAGAGTTATCGAATTTTTTCGGCGGATGCTCTAGTGGCTTTAGCTTAAGGTCATATTATTAAAGAAAAAAGCAATAGTAATATTGTAACAAATGTTAATAAATTTAGGCTTTTATTTGCATACTTTCAATTCCAATATTAATTTTTAGGAGGATTTAAAAATGTGTGGAATTGTAGGTTATATAGGAACAAAAAAAGCTAGCCCAATCTTAATTAATGGGTTAATTAGGTTGGAGTACAGAGGTTATGATTCAGCTGGTATTTCAACAGTTGAAAAAGATGGACTTTCTATTATGAAAGATAAAGGAAGAGTTAAAAATTTATATAATTTAGATGGTATTGATAATTTAACTGGAACTATTGGTATTGCTCATACAAGATGGGCAACACATGGAAAACCATCTAAAGAAAATTCTCATCCACATATGGATAACAGCAAAACTTTTAGTGTTGTTCATAATGGAATTATTGAAAATTATCATGAATTAAGAGATTTTTTAGGCAACAATGGTTATACTTTTTATTCTCAAACAGATACAGAAGTTATCCCAAATTTAGTTCATTATTATTATAATAAAGATGAAAAAAATGATGATTTAAAATTTTTACGAGCTGTAAAAAATGCTTGTGCAGATTTAAAAGGAAGCTTTGCTATTGAAATCATTTGCAAAGATTATCCAAATAATATGATTGTTACTAGAAAAGATAGTCCTTTAGTAATTGGAAAAGGAGACGATGAAAACTATATCTCATCTGATATTCCTGCTATTTTGTCTTTTACTAGAAACTTCTATTTATTAAATGACTATGAATTAGCTGTTTTATCTAGAAATGAAATTCATTTTTATGATAAAGACTTAAACAAAATTGCAAAAGATACACAAATAATTGAATGGAATGCAGCAAGTGCTGAAAAAGATGGTTATGAAGATTTCATGTTAAAAGAAATTTATGAACAACCAACTGCTATTCGCGAAACTATTGGAGCTAAGTTTAACGAAAATGCAAAATGCGAATTTGATGAACTAAAATTTACAAAAGAATATTTATCTAGCTTAAATAAAATTTACATCGTAGCTTGTGGTACTGCTATGCATGCTGGATTAACTGGTAAAAATGCAATTGAAAAACTTTGTAAAATAACAACAGAAGTTGATATTGCTTCTGAATTTAGATATAGAGACCCTTTAGTAGATGAAAAAACCTTGTGTATTTTTATTTCTCAATCAGGTGAAACAGCAGATACAATTGCAGCTTTAAAACTTTGCAAAGAAAAGAAGGCAAAAACACTTGCTATTAGTAATGTAATTGGAAGTTCTATTACAAGAGAAGCAGACTTTTCTATCTATACACATGCAGGACCTGAAATTGCTGTTGCTTCTACAAAAGCTTATACTTCTCAATCTGTGCTAATTACAATACTTGCAATCTATTTTGCTGAAATATTAGGGCTAGATAATAAAGAAATAAATATTTTAAAAAGAGATATAATGCAATTACCTAAAAAAATAGAAGAAACTTTAAAAATATCTGAAAACATTGTAGATTTTGCAAAAAACATCTATCAAGAAAAAGATGTGTTCTTCTTAGGTAGAGGAATTGACGAAACTGTTGCAAGAGAAGGTTCTTTAAAATTAAAAGAAGTTTCTTATATCCACTCTGAAAGCTATGCAGCAGGAGAACTTAAACATGGTCCAATTGCTTTAATTGAAAATGATGTTACTGTTATTGGTATTATGACAGATAAAAATTTAGTAGAAAAAACTGTTAGTAACATTCAAGAAGTTATTACTCGTGGTGCTAAAACTTTGGTTGTTACTAACCAAGATGTTAATGAGAAAATGTTTGACTTAACTATTAAAATTCCTGAAACAAATTGTTTTGTTTCCCCTATCTTGTCTATTGTTCCTTTGCAATTGCTTTCTTACTATATTGCTAAGGAAAAAGGCTTAGATGTAGATAAACCAAGGAACTTGGCAAAATCAGTTACAGTGGAATAGTATTTGAATAACCAAAAATAAAGCTGGCCTCAATTAGAGGTCAGTTTTTTATTGGCACCTGCACTTTTTTCTCGCCTATAACGAGCACAAACCCGTCATCAGCGATGGCTATTTCTCCTTCTCGCAACTCTACGTACCCCATATTTGTTGCAAGGCGAACGTCACAACCTGATTCAGCTGCCATTTTTAATATTTTTTTTGCCATATCCTTCATGTCTTTCCTCGCCCCAATATACTTGGGGCTCTCCTTTCTGTTTTTTATTTAAAACCTATAATAATTATATCATATTTACATAACTTTTTCAAATTTTCACTGTCAAATCTCTTCTAATTCTATTTTTCCACATTTAGCAATTGAAAAATCAATTTTCATGTGATATAATATGTTTACTTAATATTTTAGGAGAAATATTTTATGTTAGATATAACAGTTGAAAATGCTTACAAAATTTTAAAAAAATATTTAGAAAACACAAACCTGGAGAAATTTGAACATTGTATTCGTGTTTCTGCAACTTGCAAAATGCTTGCTAAAAAATGGAGCAATTCAGAAAAATTTATAGAAACTGCTCTAATTTGTGGTATGTTGCACGATATTGGAAAATCCATGAGCGAAGAAAAAATGTTAAGTTTATGCTTACAAAAAAATGTACCTTTATATGACTTTGAACTTTTAGAAAGCCCAAAAGCCCTACATGGCAAAGTTGGTTCTATACTTTTTGAGTCCGAATTTAACAATACAGATATTGAAAGATTTAATGCTATATCTCATGCTATATCATCACATACAGCTGGTAGCGAAACTATGAGCCTTTTAGATAAAATAACTTTTATTGCAGATAATATTGAACCTAAAAAAGATAATGAACTTTTTGAACTGATAAAACATAGCAAGACAAAATCACCTAATAAATGTATAAAAGTAATAATTAAAAAGAAATTAAAGCGTGCTAAAGAAAACCATAGAGTGCCTAACCCTCTACTAAAATGCACTAAAAAATCTCTTGGAGATGAAAGATAAGCCTGTCATCCTATCAATAGCTTAACAACAATCAAACAAACAGCTCCTGGCAAACCTAACAAACCGTATCAAAATACTAGTAAAAAAATTCAGTCCAATATGAAAACCAAAAGTTGAACCTACTAAATTTATAACAAAAATAGATATTCCACCTAAAACAGAATTAAAAATCAATTTTAAAATCTTTTTAAGTGGCAAAATAAAAATTCTTCCAAATACAAAAATAAAACAAATACAAGCTAAAAAAGTAATAATATTAGTATCCAATCATCTCAACTCCTAAACCGATATTACTTGTTTGTATTAATTTATATGTTTTAAATTGGACAAATATTACTTAAATTAGCTTTATATATTAACCAGCCTCTTCCCTTAACAAAGTAAATTTCATATCATTAATCATATCTACCTCTATCCCTTTAAGTTTAGCCATTTTAATTAAATAATCTAGCTTTGCTTGATTAGCTTTTATCTGATAAGTATAATAATCTACTAAGCCATCTTGTGCATATTCAAAATTACGATTTGCAATTTTTAACTCTTCTCTTGTTTTTATAATGCTTTTTATTAATTCTGCTTCTTTTTCTATCTCAGTCTTTTCAATAATCTTTTCTTCCCTCACATAAAAATCATTTTGCATTTTTTATCATCCCTTTCTTAAAGCCTTATATTGTAATTATTTCTAAGCTTTTGCTATCTTTTTCCTTATTATATTCATAATCCTAATTTTTATTCAGATTTAATATATGTTACAAAATTTAATTAATTTGCCGAAAAGTCTTGTTTTTTTCGGCATTTTGTAGGATAATATATATGTATGATTATGATTTAGAGAGGGATTTTAATGAAATATATAGACAAATTTTTAAAAAAATTAGGAACTGACAGAAACACTTTTGCAACCTATCTATTAACACTACTTACTGCCTATATTGTAGTAGATAGAATTGCAGAAATGTTACTTATGGTATTTACTGGTACCTCATATTCTTATTGGGGACCTATTCAATACACTTTGGCTTTAGCATGTCCATGCTTTGCATTCATGTTTTGTCCAAAGTCAAAATTTGCAAAAACAAAAGGTTATAAAGTAACACTATTTTATGTTTTCATAACAGCCTTTTATATAATTGCAATATCAATGTTCACGCAATGGATTAATAGAGGTGCATGGTTGTTACTTTTATCTGTTCCAAATTATACAGAACTAATTACAGACTTCTCTGACCTAGTAAAACCAGCACTTATTAACATATCATTATACTTCCCACTAGTTACAATATATCCTTTCTTTAAATGGATTTACTTTGGTATTAAAGATGACCCACTTAAAATTCGTTCTATTTGGGACTTTTACGGATTTGATATATCTAATAAAAAGGATAAACATGGTCCATATACTTGTGAAGTATTTATGTGTATGGATGACGACTACCATAAAACTGTAATGATGCCAGAAACTGCAAGATATCAATCTCTATTGGTTTGTGGTGGTTCTGGAACTGGTAAAACTGCCTTAATAATTGAACCACTTATTGCCAAAGACATCGAAAGAAAAAACTTCTTTAGAGAAGCATCTAAGGAATTAGGTTTTACTGCTTTAAAAACAGGAATTGCTACATTAAACAGACCTTACAATAATGACTATCTAAACAAAAACTTCAACCTAAACATGCTAACCCCAGTATCTGGAAAAGAGAATTTATTTAACACATATTTAAAGAAAATGATTTTAGGAACAATTAATGGAAAAAATGTTTATCGTGACTTAGGTCTTACAATAATGGCACCTGACTATGAAATTATCAGCCATATGACTGATGTATGTAAAAACTTTGACATGGAATATGAAATAATTGACCCAGAAAACAATAGCTCAATTGGATTAAATCCTTTTATCTATGATGACCCATCAAAAATTGCTGTTACAATAACATCTGTTCTAAAAGCAATGTTTGTTGTATCACATGATGACCCAGAAGAAGCTTACAGAGGAGATGTTTCTACACAAGCTATTGAAAATGTTACCATATTACTAAAAGAAATATATCCAAAAATGAATGATGGTGCACTTCCTACTATGGAAGATTTACTAAAATTATTTACCAATTTTGAACTAATTGAAAAAATGTGTGAAATTATGGCACATGATGAAGAATTAAAAGAAAAATACTCTATTCAACTTACATATTTTAAAAAATACTTCTATCATGATGCACCTGGCAAAAAAGAAATTGAAAAATATATTTATACAGCAGTTAGCCAATTAGACAACTTACTTAGAATTCCAGGAATTAAGCCAATTTTATGTAATAGGCACAATAACATAAACTTTGATAAATCATTAGCAGAAGGAAAAATAATCTTTATTTGTACAAGACGTGGTGACTTAGGAGCTGCTGGTCACAAAGCCTTTGGACTATTCTACTTAATATCTATGCAAGATGCTGTTCTAAGACGTCCAGGCATTACAGACACACGTATCCCCCACTTCTTATATGTAGACGAATTTGCTGATTTTGTTGGTAGAGCTGTTGAGCCAATGTTTACTTTGTATAGAAAATTCAAAGTAGGTTGTACAATATCTATTCAAAGTATCTCGCAATTAGAATTACATGGACAAAAGGAAAACTATAAATCTCTTGTTCTATCTAACTGTGCCAACAAGATATTTACCGGAAGTGCCGAATATAGTGAATGTGAATATTGGTGCAATGAATTTGGTACACATAGGGAATGGACTTATACAAATAGCATTGATACTGAAAAAGTAAAATATGACCCTAAATATGGTGGTGTAAAATGGGCATATGTAACAACAATTCCAATTGGAAAACTTCAAGCTTTAACATTAAAAAAATGTGGTTATAGAATTATGGGTGACAATGGATTTTTACAAGCAGGTGTTGGTCTATTTGACTTCTTACCAGCAAAATATAAAGAACCTCAAAAGCTTAAGACATTTGACTTTGGTAAATATTCTGATGGTGTTACAACATCAACTGAAGATGCCAACAATGGTAGCCATCAAAAGAAATTTGACTTTAAAAATATCGACTTTAAAGATGAAAAAGATGAATTTAACCCAATACAAACAGATAATACAGACTCTAAATATTTATTTAACAATGAAGATGCAATAATTGTTAATTTTAAAAAAGGAAACCCTGATAATCAATAATGATTTTGGGGACGAAGGAAAAAATCATTGAAAATGCGTATGGCAATTCAATGATTTTTTGTTTTTTAAATTTTAAATCCTATAAATTCAATTACAATTCCTGCAATGGCTCCTATACTATATAATAACCCTACTATTTGCAAATTCTGCTTTATTCCTTTATTAGTCTTAAATAACACTGCTAGTCCAACACCAGCACCTACTAATAAGCTAGAAATCATAGTTGCAACAGAAATCACATTTTCTAAATACATTTGTGTTAAAATTACAGATGAAGCACAATTAGGAATTAATCCGATAATTCCTGCAATCAATGGTCCTAAAATAGGTTTGTTTTGCAAAAATCCTGAAATGTGTTCCTCTCCAATAAAATGAATACCTAAATTTATAATTGCACTAACTAATAAAATAAATACAAAAATGCTTAATGTATGTTTTAATGCTGATTTAACAATGCCATGTTCACAATGGCAATGCTCTTTTTCGCATAAATCTATTATTTTTTCTTCTTCTACTTTTCCTCTATTTTTCAAATTTATTATCAAATCAATAATAAATCCTGCAATAACTCCTACTACTAATTTAATTCCTAATATTGCAAAAATTTTTCCAGCTGGCACTGCTTCAGATAAAAAGATTGGCAACATCTCGTCAGAAGTTGAAAGATAAACTGCAATTAAAGTTCCTAATGTAATTACTCTTGCTGCATATAAATTAGTTGCTGATACAGAAAATCCACATTGTGGAAAGACTCCTAAAATACTTCCTATTAAAGGGCCAAACTTTCCCGATTTTTTTATTGCCTTTTTGGTCTTGTCCTTTGTTTTGTGTTCAATATATTCCATAATTAGATATGTAATAAATAAAAATGGAACTAGCTTAACACTATCTATTATGGCATCTAATAATACATCTATCATAACTTTTTCCTTTCCTCTTTTGTTTCCATATTATACCATGTATTTTAAAAATGTGCAATGGGGACTTTTTTTTCTCCATTTCTGCACAAAAATATAGTGTGCAATTTATTTAAAATTTACACACTATATAATACACTATCAAATTTACACACTAATATTGACAAACTCCAACTCTTTTAGTAAAAAGATAATGTGAGGTTTACTAAATATAAACTTACCCATGACCTTGAACCAACATACCTGAATCCAACGTAAACTGTGTCGCCAATGCCTGATAGTGTTGCAGAATACGTAGTAGAGTTTGCATATGTGTAAGGACTATTGGGAACTGTAGGAAGAGTAGTAGAACCGTAAACTGAAGATACAGAAGACACAGATGGATATACACCAGCACCAAACATAACAATGTCAGCCTTAGTTGTAGCCCCAGTCATTGTAAGTGTAGCATTTGTTCCCAAAGCAGGAACAGTCCACACCCAGAATCCTTTTCCACCAACAGAACCCAAATACATTTCCATCATATAATTATTAGTGTACCATTTACATCCGTTGCTATAATAACACGAAACTCCAGATGGCCATCCATAAGGAAGACTTCCATTCATAACAGTAATGGATTTAGTCGAATTGACACCTTGTGTCGATATCGTTTCTTTTCTATTTCCTACCTTATCTACTGATAACACATGCAAATAATAGGTTCCTGATTTTGGGCAATTTAATGTTAATGTATCTTCTGTTTCCTTTTTAAAACTTCCTGTATATTTGGATAAGTCTGCATCTGTTATTCCAAGTGCTGTATTTCCTATTGTGAAAGCATATTTACAATTTTTTATATCAATTCCACTTAAACTATCACTTTGACTTACTGTTGCTGTTACATTTTCTCCTACTGTTACAGATGTTGTATTAAAACTAATCGTTGCTGCATTTGGTGGTGTTGTATCTTTATTGATTTTAACTCCTTGTGCTGACACCGTCTCTTTTCTATTTCCTGCTTTATCTTCTGTTAGTACATGTAAATAATACATCGCTCCAGCCGTAGGATAACTTAAGTTTATTGTATCATTTGTTTCTGTTTTAAAAGTTCCTGTATATTTTGCTAAGTCTGCATCTGTTATACCAAGTGCTGTCTTAGTCGTTGTAAAAGCATATTTACATTTTGTGATAGCAATTCCACTACCACCTATATCACTTTGAGAAACGATTGCTGTTACAGTTTCTCCTTGCATAATTTCATTTTTACTAAAGGTAATACTTGCCTCATTTGGCTCCTTTTTGTCAATATTTCTTACATTTCCTGTTGCTACACATACTACTTCATATAACTCATTTAGTAGCCTTGCATAGATTTCCCCATTTTCTTTCATTGTTATTTCTGATTCATATTTATCCCAGCTTGTTCCATCCATAGAATATTGTAATTCATACGTTTCTGGCACACTACTTGAAGCCTTAATACTAACGATTACATTTCCATTTGTCCATGATTTGGTTTCTGGAAATGGATTATAGGTAAAAATAATATTACTCTCTTCTAGCTCTGGCTCATTGCTTTCTCCCTGTTTTCCTATATAGGTTACTTCATTTTCTGTAATTCTATAACCATATCCTTCTTTGGTGATTACAATAATCGTTTCGTCATTTTTTCGATTGATTTGAGAACCATCAAATTCCTGGTTTTTTGGAATTTCCTCTTGAAATTTATCTAAATAGGTTTTAGCATTCCAATTGTTTATAACCTTATCTGGTCTTAAACCATTTCCTATAATTTTTAAGATTTCTTCATAATTCTTCTTTTTGGTTTCTTCACTTGCTGTATTGGCTTTATTTAAAATTCCATTATCGCCGGCTTAATGTTGCAATTGTGATTCCTGCTAAAATCAATAATACAATAATAGTGATTACTAACGCAATTAAAGTTATACCCTTGTTTGCTTTATTTGTTTGTAATTTAGTTATTTTTTTCATACAATCCAAATCCTCCTATATTTCTTTTGTACTAATGGGTTTTTATTATTATTTACTTCTTTTAAAAATAGTATACATTACTAGCACGAAAAGCCAAAAATAAACATTACATTTATATTAATACTAAAACTTTTCGGCTTTTTCTACTTTTACTTAAACAAGAGTTTTACTTTAATTTTCCTTTGTTCTACTCTTTTCAAAAATAGCTCATAATAATTTTTCCAAACTCATTTTACCAATAATTAAAGGTGCTGTCAATAAGTTTGCATAATTTTTCAGGGAATTTTAGTCGTAACATTATTTTTCAAAATGGTAGTCTGATGCTGATTAACATAAAAATGTCGCAAAAGAAACGTCCCCAATACGACATCCCAAATAGCGACAAAAAAGGTGCAAAAGGAAACGTCCCCAATTGACCCCAATTGCACCTATCTTCTTCTGCAACAACCACAATTATTATTGTTATTATTATTGCAATTTCCTGTGTTTGGAACAATATTTATTCTTGCATTTAATCCATCTGAATTGGTAATTTGATAAGTACATCCATTATCCACTATTTCATTGCAACCACAGCTATTTCCATTATTTTGATTGTTGCTAATTGTTAATACCCCATTATTATTGCTTCTTCCATTGTCATTATCACAAAAAGATGAACAACTACATGAAAGTCTATCAATGAAACGACAGATTATACAAGTTAAATAAGCTGTTATAAAACTTAAAATAGCATATGCTATGGCAGCAATTAAAAAGTTTAAATTGTTTACAACAAATGTTACAATTAAAAATATTGCAAATATGATAGCAGCTACTAATACTGGACATTTTAGGATTTTTTGCAATGCAATTGATATTATAATAACAGCAACTGGCAATGCAAAAAATATAAGTAATAAATTCATAATTTTTCTCCTTTTCTTTTTTACTATATTTTATGCATTGCCAACTTTTTTTGTTAATTACATTTATTTTATTTCTTTGGCTGTGATACAACCAAACACAATTAAATTATTATTCATCATATTTTACTTCTACCAAATATAATCCTTGTGGTGGTAGTGTTTTACCAGCTCTTGTTCTATCTTTTTCTTTTATTATTTTTTCTATTTCTTCTGGCTTAATATTTCCTATTCCTACTTCTACTAATGTTCCACAAATAATTCTTACCATGTTATATAAAAACCCATTTCCTGTAAGTTCTACCCATATTCTGCCATTTTCCTTTTCGATTATTTCTGCCCTGTAAATGGTTCTTACACTACTTTTACTGCTTGTTCCACTTGCTTTAAAAGCCTTGAAGTCATGTTCCCCCTCAAAATATTTTATTGCTTGTTTCATTTTTTGTATATCTAATTCCATTGGAATGTGAGTTTCTAAGTTTCGATATATTGCTGTTCCCATTTTTGAATTATTTATTATATATCGATATGTTTTTCTTTTACAAGATAGTCTGCTATGGAATTTTTCGTCTACTTCTTCAGCTGATTTAATTACAATGGATTTTTTTAGATTACTGTTTATTGCTATTTCAAATTTCTCAATTGGAATATTTGAGTTTGTTTTAAAATTTGCAACTTGCCCGTAAGGCATGCACTCCACTGTCTGTTCTTCCAGATGCATTAAGTTCTACTTCTTCACCTGTAATTGTTTGAATTGCTTTTTCTATTGTTCCTTGTATATTTAATTTGTTAGGCTGTTTTTGCCAACCGATTGAATTCTTTGCCATCATATTCTATTGTTAATTTTATATTACGCATTGTTTTTCTCCATTCATTTTTATTATTTTAATCTCACAAAAACTTAAAATACCAACAAAGTCGCTATTAGAAAGCGACTTTTATTAATTGTTATTATTTTCTTTTAGTTTGTTTTTTCTTTGTTTCTTTTCTTCTGTAAATCTTTTAGTTACAACATTACTAATTAGAATTTTCTTTAAAACATCTTCTCTTACATCTGCAATTAATGTACCATCTTTTGCTACTGACATTTTCCCTGTTTCTTCTGATACAATTACAACAATACTATCTGATTCTTTTGATATTCCAATTGCTGCTCTATGCCTTGTTCCTAGTTCTTTTGCAATATCTTTGTCATCTGCTAGTGGCAATACACAAGCTGCTGCCGCAATTTTATTCCCTGATATAACCACTGCTCCATCATGTAATGGTGTTTTTGGTTCAAATATGTTTACTAATAATTGTGGCGAAACCTCTGCATTCATTGGAATTCCTGTTGATATAATGTCTTGTATTTTAATATCTCTTTCTATTACAATTAGTGCTCCTGTTTTAGCTTTTGAAAGCTCTGTTGCTGCTATTACTATTTTGTATATATCTTCTTTTGTTTTTGTAGATACATCTTTATCAATTCCAAAAAATTTGGTTAATTTGTTAGTTCCTAATTGCTCTAGTCCTCTTCTTAATTCTGGCTGGAAAATTACAATAATTGCTATAACTCCTAAATTCATAATTCCTGTTAAAATCCAGTTTAGAATTTTAAGGTTGCAAAGTCCACTTATCCATGTTGCTATTATTAAAAGAACAATTCCTTTTATTAATTGCCATGCCCTAGAGCCTTTTACTACTTTAAAGAAACAATATAATAAAAATACTACAATTGCAAGGTCTACTATTAAGGTAATTAGTTCAAATGGATTTTCTTGTAGTGATTTAATATATGTTATTATATTGTCTTTGTAGAAATTTTCCCAGTTCATTCCTAAATTTATTACCAATTTTTTTCTCCTTTATTTCTTTCGTTTTATTAATAGCTATAAAATGTTAAGAATAGTACTTATTTTACTATACTTACTATTATGCCATTAATGCAAATATAAGTGTAGCTCCTGTTCCTGCTACCATTAGTAATGCTAAAATACCTGCCATAATTTTAACAAATACTTGTCCTTTGTCATATTTTGCTGTTTTTACTTTATTTTCTTTATTTTTCATTTTTAATATCATTCCTTTCTTAGCTTAGTTGAAAAAGAATTTAAAATTTATGAGGCGTACTAATTGTACGTTGATTAAATTTAAAATGATGTTTTACAACGTCAAAATTGTAATTATTTTTCAACTATGATAATCTCCACTTACTATTATATCATATTTTATCAAATTTTCAACTATATTATAGCAATTTTTTTAGCGATTATTGTAGTTTTGTTACTAACTTTATATACAAAATTTATTATTTAAATTGTATATAATAGCATATTTTCCTTATATAGTTATTTCTAATATTGTTTTCTCTTTTGTAACTATTTGTTCTGATATTTTTATTATTTCCTGCAATTTTATTTTTGCTTCTTTTAATTTTGTTTCATCATTTGCATGAATATATGCCAAAGTTTCTCCTTTTTCAATTTTATCTGCAACTTTTTTTACTAAAACTATTCCTACAGCATGGTCAATATTATCTTCTTTTTTCTCCCTACCAGCTCCTAAAATTCCTGCAAGTTTCCCAACTTCTTTACTATTTATTTCTTGAATATAACCAGCATTTTGGCTATAAATTGGCTCTATATATTTCGCTTTTGGTAATTTTTCTAGGTTTTCTATAAAACTGCTATCCCCATCTTGTTTTTCTACCAATTCAATAAATTTCTCATAAGCTTTGTTGTTTTGGATATTTTCTAGCAAGCGTTTTTTATTATTTTCTAAGTCCTCTCCTTTGCCTGCAAGCTTTAGCATATATGCTCCTAATTCTAACACTACTTCTTTTAAATCTTGTGGCATATTTCCTTTTAAGAAATTTACTGCTTCTATTACTTCTAAAGAATTTCCTATTGCATATCCTAATGGTTCATTCATATTTGTTAGCACACAAACGGTTTCTCTTTTTGCTAATTTTCCTATTTCAATCATTGTTTTCGATAATTTTCTTGCTTGATGAATATCTTGCATAAATGCACCTTTTCCAACTGTTACATCTAGTACAATCTTTTGTGCTCCACTTGCTATTTTTTTACTCATAATACTAGAAGCAATAAGTGGTATGCTTTCTACACAAGATATGCTATCTCTTAAAGCATATAATTTCTTATCTGCTGGTGCTAAGTTTAATGTTTGTGATATCATGCTTATTCCAATTTGTTTTACATTTTTAATAAACTGTTCCATTTCAATTCCAGTTTTATAACCTGGTATTGCCTCTAATTTATCTACTGTCCCACCTGTAAAGCCTAAGCCTCTTCCAGACATCTTAGCAACTGGTACTCCTAGGGAACTAACTAGTGGTAAAAGAACAAGTGAAACCTTGTCACCTACCCCACCTGTTGAGTGTTTGTCCACAATTATTTCATTTAATGTGGATAAGTCTAGTATTTCTCCTGAATTTGCCATTGCTAATGTTAAGTTTGTTGTTTCTTGGTCTGTCATTCCATTTAAAAATATAGCCATAACTAATGCTGATGCTTGATAATCTTGCACATTTCCTTTTGTGTATTCTGTTATAAAATATTCTATTTCTTGTTTTGTAAGTTCTTGCTTATCTCTTTTTTTCTCAATAATATCAATAATTCTCATTTTTTCACGTCCATTCCTTGTTATTTAAACTATATTATAGTTATACTATACACCAATACATCAAAGGAGGTAGGTGCTTATGCTATTTTTTATACAAAATTCTTCGTAAAACTCCTCCTATGAATAGGACACAATCCGTATTCTTTAATTGCTTCAATGTGTTTTGCTGTTCCATAACCTTTATGTGCAATAAATCCATATTGTGGATAAATCTCGTCCCACTCTCTCATAATTCTGTCCCTTGTAACCTTAGCTAAAATTGAAGCAGCTGCAATATTATAACATTTGGCATCTCCTTTTATTATAGAGTCATAAGGAATTCCTTTTGTATCAATATGGTTTAAAGCATCAACTATAATCAAATTTGGTTTTACATCTAGTCCCTCTACTACCTTTGTAACACCTTGTTTAGTAGCATTTAAAATATTAATTTCATCAATAACATCTTGTCCAATAATTGCAACTGAATAACTTATTGCTTCTTCTATAATAAGGTCATATAACTTTTCTCTTCTTTTTTCAGAAACCTTTTTAGAGTCATTTACCCCTTCTATCATTGAATTTTGTGGCATAATAACTCCTGCTACAACTACTGGCCCTGCTAGTGGTCCTCTTCCTGCCTCGTCAATTCCACATATTTTTTCAAACCCTTTTTGATATAAATCTTTTTCTATTTCTTTTAATTTGATTAATCGTTCCTCTTCTTTTTCTTTCATTTTTTAC
>CATLUC010000011.1 GCA_950059165.1 uncultured Clostridium sp. | reverse complement strand
GAAAGGGTGCCATAAAATCAATTTAGAAGTTATGCTAAAATTAGCTTGACCTAAGCGTTTTGATAATTTTTATATTTTGCCTACATTTATAAAATAAAAACTGTCAGAAAGTAAGAATTTATAATTATTATGTCATAAAAATAAAAAAAAATCAATAAAAATATAAAAAGTATTGACCAATGGTCAGAAAAGTAATATAATACAAATATGACCAATGGTAATTAGCAAAAAGAAAGGAGAGAATTATGTCACAACTTAAATTTGGAGAATTTGTATGCAAACATAGAAAAATCATATTAATTCTAGCAGTTTTACTATTAATTCCATCAATTTTAGGAATGAAAATGACACATATCAACTATGACATTTTAGTCTATTTGCCAGAAGACATAGAAACAATCCAAGGGGAAAATATCCTCTCAGAAGAATTCAATATGGGAGCATTTTCTATGATTGTGCTAGAAAACATGAAAACAAAAGATATAGTACAATTAGAAAACAAAATAAAAGAAATTGATAATGTAGAAAAGACTATAAGTATTGCAGATATAGTAGGAACAAGCATTCCAACCCAAATGATACCAGATGAAATCAAAAACAAAATATACAAAAATGGGGATACTGTACTACTAGTCACTTTTAAAGATAGTATTTCATCAGATACAACAATGGAAACAATTGAAAAATTAAGGCAAATAACAAATGAACAATGCAAAATAAGTGGAATGTCAGCAACAGTATTAGACACAAGAAACTTAGCAAATTCAGAAATAGCAATTTATGTTATAATTGCAGTCATTTTATGTATTATTATTTTACAAGTAGCATTAGATTCTTATGCTGCACCAATATTTTTATTATTAAACATAGGAATAGCAATTTTATACAACATGGGAAGCAATGTAATTTTAGGACAAATATCTTATATAACAAAAGCAATAAGTGCAGTACTTCAATTAGGAGTAACAATGGACTTTGCAATATTTTTATACCATAGCTACAAAGCAGAGCAAACAAATTTTAGTGATAAAAACCAAGCTATGGCATATGCAATTAAAAAAACAATGGTATCTGTAATAGGAAGTTCATTAACAACAATAGCAGGATTTTTAGCATTATGTAGTATGAATTTAACATTAGGAAAAGATATAGGAATTGTAATGGCAAAAGGAGTTTTATTAGGAGTTATCTGTGTTATAACTGTTTTACCAGCCATGCTTTTAACATTTGACAACTTAATTGAAAAGACAAAACACAAGGAAATTATGCCTAAATTTACAGGAATAAAGAACTTTACAATAAAACATTACAGGGCGATTATAATATTATTCATTATTATTTTACCAATT
The DNA here is from genome assembly GCA_950059165.1 of uncultured Clostridium sp. Classification (GTDB taxonomy): domain Bacteria; phylum Bacillota; class Clostridia; order TANB77; family CAG-508; genus CAG-269. The sequence goes on along the minus strand of CATLUC010000011.1, from coordinate 23,443 downwards.
TCAATTTATGGTTATACACACACCAATGTTTATTATAATATAGACAAATCATTACCAAAAACACTACAAAGTGTTGAAGCAAATAATAGCCTAAAAGATAAATTTAATATTGTTTCAGCAGAAGTTTTACTAATTAACAAAGAAATTCCAGAATATAAAGTAAATGAAATGTTAAATAAAATAGAAGAAATAGAAGGAATAGAATGGACATTAGGCTATTCAAAAGTGGCAGGAGAAATGCCTAAAAGCATATTGCCAGACAATATAAAAACTATATTTGAAAATGAAAAATATCAAATGATAATAATAAATTCAAGTTGTGAAATGGCAACAGATGAGCTAAATGAACAAATAACAAAAGTAAATGAAATTATCAAACAATATGATGAAAAAGCAATATTAGCAGGAGAAGGACCATTGATGAAAGACCTAGTAGAAATTAGTGACCATGACTTTAATAGTGTAAATATAGTTTCAATTGGCATAATATTTGTACTAATGATAATTGTACTAAAATCAATTTCACTACCAGTTATACTAATTACAATAATTGAGTTTGCTATATTTATAAATATGGGAATACCAGCATTTACAAATACAACATTGCCATTTGTAGCATCAATTGTAATTGGAACAATACAACTTCGGAGCAACAATAGATTATGCAATTTTAATTACAACAAAATATATAAGTAATAAAAAAGAGGGAAAAGACAAGAAAGAAGCTATAAGTCAAGCGTTAGAAAGCTCAATAAGTTCAATTATAGTAAGTGGACTATGCTTCTTTGGAGCAACATTTGGAGTAGGTGCTTATTCAAAAATTGAAATGATAGGTTCTCTATGTACATTGATGTCAAGAGGTGCAATAATTAGTATGATTGTAGTAATTACAGTATTACCAGCATTTTTATTACTATTTGATAAACTAATAACAAAAACAACAAAAGGCTTAGCTTAAAATACATCAAAAAGGAAAGGAAGATAGATTATGAAAGTTAAAAATAAAATTGTTTCAAGTGTTTTATTATGCACAATGTGTGCATATACATTGCCAGTTTTTGCATATACAAAAGACGAAACTGTATACACAAAAATAAATAGCAAAGGAGAAAATTATCAAACTATAGTAAGTACACATATTGAAAATAATGAAGAATTAGACTTGATACAAGATATGTCAGATTTATTAAATATTGAAAACACAAAAGGAGAAGAGGAATTTAAGCAAGATGGAAATTCATTAGTGTGGAAAGCTAACAAAAAAGATATTTATTATCAAGGAGAAAGTAAGAAGGAGTTACCAATAGAGTGTCAAGTTAGATATGAACTAGATGGAAAAGAAGTAAAGGCAGAAGAAATTTTAGGAAAAACAGGACATGTAAAAATTGTTTTACACTATATAAATAAAGAAGAATATAGTGTAAATATCAATGGAAAAGAACAAAAAATGTATACACCCTTTGTGGTAGTTGCAGGAACTATTGTACAAAATGACACTAATAAAAATATCAAAATATCTAATGGGAAAATAGTTAACGATGGAAGTAAAACTATTGTTATGGGAATTGCTATGCCAGGGTTACAAGAAAGTTTAGCAATAGAAGAAGATATAAAAATACCAAATGATATTGAAATAGAAATGGAAGCAACTGATTTTGAATCAGGAAATATTATTACTTTTGTAACACCAAAAGTGCTAGAAGATGATGATTTAAAATCATTTGATAAATTAGACGATTTATATAGCAAAGTAGATACAATTGAAAGTTCAGGAAAAGAACTTGAAAAAGGTGGAAAAGAGTTAGCAAATGGAAGTTATGAATTAGCTGTTGGAACTAGCAGGCTAAAAGATGGTGCAAACACTGCATTTGAGGGAAGCAAACAAATTAAAACAGAGGTTGCAAAAGCTACAAAAGGGCTAGGAAATGGGAATAGTAAAGAAGAGGTTTTAGATAAAAACACATTAGAAGCTATTAAAAATAAAGCAGGACAATCAGCAAACTTGACAGAAGAACAAAAAAATCAAATAGGAAGTGTAGCACAAGAAAGTGCAAAACAAAGTATACAAAGTCAAAAAGCACAAATTGGTAGTTCAGCAGAAGCAGTAGCAAAGCAAAACATAGAAACTAAAAAAGCACAAATAGGAAATCTAGCAGAAAGCAAAGTAAGTGGTTTGACACTTAGCCAAACTCAAAAACAACAAATAAAAGCAACAGTAAAAGCAAGCTTAGAAACAAACCCAACATATCTAACAATGCCAGAAGAACAAAAAGCAATTATCTTACAATTTTCTCAAAACTCAAGTATAGCTACTGCAGAACAAACAGCTAAAGAAACTGCAAAACAAGTAGCAAACCAAACTGCTAAAGAAACAGCAAGTGAAATTGCACGGTCAAGTGGCAAATAGTACAGCACAACAAGTAGCAGAACAAGTAGCAGGTCAAGTAGCAAACCAAACAGCAGTAACTGTTGCCCAAGAAACAGCAACACAAACAGCCAAAACAGCTTCAGCACAAACAGCAAAACAAGTTGCAAATCAAGTAAAAGAAGTAGCAACTAATCAAGTAGCAAGCCAAATGTCAACTTTAAATAAAGGTTTAGAACAGCTAACAGATGGCTTAAATAGTCTAAATGAAGGTGCAAAAGAACTAGATAGTGGTGCTAATGAACTAAATAAAGGTGCAGATACATTAGCAAATGGAATTGAAACTTTTAATAAAGAGGCAATTCAACAAATATGTGATTTTATAAATAGTGATGTAAAAGATATGGGAGAAAAAGTTAAACAATTAACCGAGTTATCAAAACAATATCAAAACTTTACTATGCTAAATGAAGGAAATAATGGTGATGTTAAATTTGTTATGATAATTGACGCAATAAAAAAACAGGAAAACCAAGATAATAGCAAGGAACAGGCTATTTTAAGTACACAAAAAGATGAGGAGAATTAGGGTATTAAATAGTTATAGAAAGAAATGGAGAATAAAAGGAGTTTTGTAAAAATGGATAAACCTAAGAAAAATATACAAAATGTTATAAATAATAAAAAAGGAATCACGCTAGTAGCCTTAGTTGTAACTGTTATTGTACTTTTAATTTTGTCAGGATTAAGTATTACCATGTTAACAGGAGAAAGTGGAATTATAAATAAAGCAAACAAAGCAAAAGAAGAAACAAAAAAGGCAGAATATAAACAAGAATTAGAAATAATAGGAAATGGCTTACAACCTGATAAAATAATGAATAATTGGGATGGTCAAAAATATATAGACGAGTATAAATATGAAATACAAAGAGATGATATGTTTCTAGATGCAAAGGAAATAAAGAAATTAGAAGATACTCAAAAACCAACAATAAGAGTCACAACAAAAGAAGAATATGTATATTTAATAACAGAGGACAAAGTAGAATATATTGGGAAATTTGGAGAAGATGTTCCACCAGATTTAGATTTAGAAAAAAGTAATATTGAGTTTGTATCAGTGCCAAGTGAGTGGACAAATACAGATGTAGAAGTAGAAATAAAAACTCAAATAGAGGGTTATAATTTACAATATTCATTAAATAACAAAGATTGGAATAAATATACAAAACCAATTGTAATGAGCAAAAATGGAGCAATATATGCAAGATTAATTAATAATTTAGGAGAGGCAGGAAAATATGCAACAGGAAATGTAAAAAACATTGATAGAGAATTACCAACTGCAGAAATAGAACCAAATGGTGGAACATATACAATACCAGCAGGAGATAGTACAGTAGCAGTAACAACTAGAATAACAGCTTTAGACAATGAAGATGGAAGTGGATTAGAAGTATTGCAATATCAATTTTCAACTGACACGACGTTGCCAACAGATGAAGATGGTGGTTGGAAAACATTTGCTAATGGAGAGGAAATTACAGATAACTTAACAGGAGGAACTTATTATCTATATACAAAAGTAACAGATAAAGCAGGGAACAGAGCAATAAACAAAAACAAATCAGAAGCCTATGTTGTTAAAACACAAACAGCAATAACAGAAAATCCAAGTGACAGAACAGTAGTATCAGGTAATAATGTAACTTTTAATGTAAAAGCAATAGGAGAAGGAACATTAAGTTATCAATGGTATTACAATACATCAGACAGTACAACAGGAGGTACTCCAATTAGTGGTGCAACATCTTCAAACTGTACATTTACTACATCAACAGGATGGAATGAAAGATATTTATATTGTATTGTAACTTCTACATCAGAAGATGGAAATATTTCTACAGCGATTACTGAGCCAGCATTATTAACAGTATTGCCAGCAAATTATAGTATAACAAATGCAGGAAAAACAACTTATTATAATACATTAGCAACAGCACACGCAGGGGCAGTAGATGGAAATACAATAGTTACACTTGCAAATGTTGAAGATTCAGCATCAGTAAATGTTACAAAAGCAATAACATTAAACACAAATGGAAAAAAGATAACAATGATTGTAATTGCAAGTATTGTCGTAGAAAATGGAGGACAATTAACTATAAGTGGAAGTGGAACAATATCAGGTGGATTTTTAGGATTAATAAAAAATAATGGAAATGGAAAAGTAATAATAAATGGAGCAACTATTGATGAAATGTCTAATAATGGAAGTGGAACAATAATAATTAATAGTGGAAATATTACAAAAACTAAGGGTTATGCGATAGAAAATGCATCAGGAGGAACATTAACTATAAATGGTGGATCTGTTTCGGGTCGTATAAATAACTCAGAAAGTGGAACAATAAACATTAATGGAGGTACTATTACTGGGGAAGTATGGAATGATAATAGTAGTGGAAAAATAAATATGATAAATGGTACAGTAAAAAATACAGAGAATACATATGCATCAGCCATAGTTAATTGGGAATCAACAGGAACAATAACAATAACGGGAGGAACAGTAATAAGTAGTGATGAGGCTGTTGTTAATTCAGGGTTACGGAGCAGAGTATCCTTCTCAAACAATAATTATTGGAAATTCAACAGCAACATTAAGTACATCTAATCCTACAATTATAGGGGAATTCTGTGGTGTACGTAATGGAATTAATTGTGGAAAATTTTATTTTTATAATGGTATATTAAAAGGAAAGACTGCATCTTATAAAGGTACAATTACAGGAACAAGAAGTGGAAAAACCCTTACAACAGGAACAAGTGGAGAATATAAAACAGCATATTTTAGATAATGAAAAAAGGAATGAGAAAAAATGAAACAAAAAAAAGTTATAATAGCAATTATCATAATAGCAGTAATAGTACTTACAATTACTATTATGTATAATTTAAATAAAAGTCAAGAAAAAGAAATCCAAAAAGAAATAGAAGCAGGTGAAAATATAGATATATCAGTTAATAGTAATATAACAATAGATGAAGTACAAGCAAAAATAGATGAGCAAGAAGATGTAATAAGAAAAATAAAAGAAGAAACTAAGCCATATGAAGAACAACGTCAAAAATTAAGAGAAGAAGAACAAACATTACAAAGTGAAGTTATAAAATTAGAGCATACAGAAAACCAAAATGCACAAGAAATAACTGTTAAAAAAGAGCAATTTGGAAAAAGAGCAGAAGAAATAAAAAAAGAGCAAGAAGAATTACAAAAGAAAATAGATGAAAAAGAAGAAAAACTAGATATAGAACTTGAAAAAGTAAATAAACTTTATGAAGAATATGACAAAGTCATGAGAAGCTATTCAGAACGGAGTTCCAGAAACACAGTAAAATAAAAAAATACAACAAAATTGCCTAAAATTTGTAATTATAAATTTTAGGCAATTTTGAATTAGTTATGCCTTATATGGCAAAAAAATAAGAATATTTATCTCGAAATAGCATCCATTTTATGGCCACTATAATCAACTTGAGAAGCCTTTTCTTTCAACTGTTTTTTGTAGTTTTCCCTACGTTTAGTCATTTTAGGAGAATTATGAACAGCTTTTCCTACATCAGGAGAAAAATACATTTGATATTCTCCTGTAGTATCATTTTCTAGGACACCACCAACATAATTACCACAAGGCTCAAATGGATTTTCTTTTAAGCCATCTTCAAGATGTCCAATTACATTATTTTTATTTAATAATTTTTTCATTACCATATAAGCATATTCTGGATCTAGTGTTATTAATTGCAAATCAATTTGTGCTAAAACATTTTCTTGACCATCTGAAACAATTCGAGAACCACATTCAGAAGGTGCATAGCAACTATCATCATAGTACCATGAAACAATACAATTATATACATCTTCATTTTCAATTTGTAAAGCTGTAGGATTTATAGCTAACCTTGTAGAGTCATATGTTTGAGAAATACCTAGTTCATCATCATAAAAATCTACCACTAATATTCCCTCTTTAGTATAAGAATATTTGATATTAGGTTCATTTTTTTTGAATTGCTCAGCATCTGATATTGCTTGAGATGGATGTATATTTTTTTTCTTTTTAAATAAATCTAATAATCCCATATAATCAACCCCTAACATATCAATAATACCACATTTTACATAAAAAAGCAAATTGTGTAAAAACATCAGCATTGACAAAATCGAACAAAAGGGCTAAAATAATAGTGTTGAAATAGAAAAAAGGGGTGATGGATTTGCTAAAAATATATAATACTAATGTAGAAACAAATAAAATCGAAGAAATCAAAGAATTCAAAAAAGGAGCATGGATTAATTTAGTAAATCCATCGGAAAACGAAATAAAAAAAGTATGTGAAAACATAGGCATTCAAGAAGACTTTATACGTGACGCCTTAGATGACGAAGAAAAGGCCAGAATAGACCAAGAAGAAGACGATAACACAACTCTTTTTATAGTAGATGTACCAATTATAGAAAAAAGCGAAGAAAACGACATTTATACAACAATGCCATTAGGAATGATAGTTGTAAGAGATGACTTTTTTGTAACAGTATCATTAAAGAAAAACAAAATAATAGAAGACTTTGAAAAGAAAAAAATAAAAAACTTCCAAACATACAAAAAAACAAGATTCATATTTCAAATTTTGTACTTAAACTCTTCATACTATCTAAGCTATCTAAAACAAATAAACAAAGAAACAGAAATAGCAGAATACATCTTAAAAAACTCAATGAAAAACAAAGAACTTTTAAAATTACTAAGCTTAGAAAAAGGTTTGGTATATTTTACAACTTCATTAAAATCAAATGAATTAGTCATGGAAAAAACCATGAGAGGAAAGATAATAAAACTATATGAAGACGACGAAGAAATACTAGAAGATGCCATCATAGAAAACAGACAAGCAATTGAAATGGCACAAATATATAGCAACATATTAACAGGAACAATGGATGCATATGCATCAATAATATCAAATAACCTAAATGGAGTAATGAAATTCTTAACCTCAATAACAATAGTACTTGCAATACCAACAATGGTATCAAGCTTTTGGGGAATGAATGTAGGATTACCATTTGAACATAGCCCATATGGCTTTGTCATGATGGTACTAATATCAGTTACACTAACATTATTAGTTACATGGTGGCTAAAAAGAAAAGATATGCTAAGCTGATGTCGGATTGGGGACGTTTCCTTTGCAACATTTTTATGTGCGATTGGGGACGTTTCTTTTTGCACATTTTTGTGAAATCGGGGACACATCTTATATATATAATTGTGCAACAAAATATAAAAATTAGAAAAAAGCGAATGGAAAGTAATTTTTGCTAGAACTTCTTAAGTAATTTTATGGAAAATGTTCGCACGGTTTCGTGTGAAAGGGTGCCATAAAATTACTTTAGAAGTTATGTAAAAATTAGCTTGACCTAAGCTTTTTGATAATTTTTATATTTTATTGCATTTATAAAATAATAGATATGTCCCCGATGTCACAAAAATGTGCGAAAAGAAACGTCCCCAATATCACATTCCAACTATTTTTTTGATTTTTTCTAGTTGGGTTTTTAAGTTATTATAAAGTGCACTAGAAATAGCAGGTTTCACGCCATTATTCATATCAATTTCATAATTATCAATATTTTTTTGAATATCTAATAATCTCATTTTTTGGCTACCAGAAGAAGCTTCTTTACACATATAAATAGGCACATAATCAACTTTATCAATTGTAATTTTATTATCGACATGTTTTGTCATTTTTAAATTTAAGATGATGGAATTTCTAGTGTTTTCAGCGTTTTGGTCACAAATGAAGTTACCTAAAGCATAAATAACAAATACATCTTTTGTTGTACCATCTTCTAAAGTGATGGTCTTTTTTTCCATTGGTTCTAATACATGAGGATGATTTCCTAAAATAATATCGACTCCATTTTGGAATAGAAAGTCAGCAAGTTCCTCTTGCTCTCGATTTGCAGTTGTAAGATATTCAGTTCCCCAGTGCATACAAGCAACAATCATATCAACATTTTGCTCTTTGGCTTTTGCAATATCACTTTTTATTAATTCTTTATCAATTAAATTCACACAAAACTCTTGACCATTAGGAACTGGAATTCCATTAGTACCATAGGTGTAATTGATAAAGGCAATATTTGCACCTTTAACATTTTTAATTAAAATTGTGTCCCTGTCTTCTTGTGATTTATAAGTTCCTAAATGAGCAATATCAGCATCATCTAAAACATCAATTGTCCTAGAAAGCCCAGAAAATCCCATATCTAGGCAATGATTCCCAGCAGTAGACAAAACATCTATCCCAATTTTCTTTAAGTCATAAGCTAAAGCGTCAGGTGAATTAAAAGTTGGATAATTACTGTAGCCTTTAGTACTTCCTGCAAAACTGGTTTCTAAACTTCCAATTGCAATATCACCGAAGTTTTGTGTAGTTACTTATCTCTTTAAAAACATAAGAAAAATCATATTCATTTGCTTCACTATTAAAGGCATCCATATATTGTGTATTATGGCACATTACATCTCCAATAGCAGTTAATGTGAAACTAATGTCAGTTTTTTCTTCTTTTTGTGGTTCTTCTTGCTCGTTAGAATTTTCTACTTTGGCTTGCTCTAATTCCTCATTTACAGATTCTAAAAATTTATTGTGCTCAATTGCTTGGCATATTGCATAAATAATTGCTATACATACTAATAACGCAATAAGTGCAACAACTGCAATAGATAAGCTTTTGATGAATTTTTTATCTTGTATGTCACGAAATGATTTTTTATTTTTTCTATAACCTCTTTGATTTCTCCTCACTAGATACCTCCTCAATTTCATAGAAAATTGCTAAAGCAATTTTTTCGAGCGAACAAAGACGAGGCATGTAAACTAATCTAAAATGTCAAAATTTTTAATCATGCCTCTGTTATTCTTATTAATAAAGTATCACAAAAGTTTAAAAAAATCAAATTAAAGTATATGGACTACTAGAGGTTCCATCACCTTTTATTTTCACATTAGTTTTTAAAGTAAATACGGGTCTAAGACCTAAGGTTCGTTCTTTTGCTTCATACCATGATGCCCCACTATCCGTTATGGATACAAGCATTAAAGAAGTAGGAGTCTCATGCAGTACGGTATTAGTAGGTGTAAATAGTGTTCCATTAGACAGCATAGCTCTACAACCAGCGACAGGATCTTTGCTTGAAGGAATAGGAAAACAATATATTCTAGATGCAAGCCAATAGTAATCATTAATGTTATTTATTCCTAATGAATTCATTTGATTATAATCTGCCAAGTAATTGTTGTCTTCTTTTTTTAGAGGATGACCAATAAGACTATAAGTATAATATTGGCTTGATTCTGCATATGGATTATTTGGTACACTTCCAACACATCTAGCACTACTTGCATAGTTTGTATTTAAATACGCATTTGCTCTTGTATTCAAGGTAGTAATTGCATTATTATAAGCATCTGCCATTGCTTTCCAACCGATTACCCTGCCCAAATTTAACTTGCTCTACGACATTCATGGCAATAATTTGTACACCATTTTTCCCATACGTTGTGTCAGCAGGCCATAATACTGCACATTTGATTGTATTTCCATTTGAAGCTACATAATTAACATAGTTGTTTTGGGTTAAATCAGCAACTGTGGGTGCCTTTTCTACCGTAATAGCATTTGATATTGTTTCTATTTTATTTCCTGCAGTATCTATTGACAATACATGTAGGTAATATGTTCCAACAGTTGTTGCACTTAAAGTTATTTGCTCCGGCATTTGGCTAAATGTATTTGGATAGTCTTCTTCATTTGTTCCTATTTCATTACCATTATTTAGATAAATCCATTTACATTTTTCTATATTAACTCCACTTTGGGTATCGTTTTGTTCTACAGTTGCTGTAATATCTGTCATTTCCTCTGTACTTGTGCTACTTAAAACTATATTTGCACTTGGAGAGATTTTGTCAATATTTGTTACATTTCCTGTTGAATAACATATTACTTCATATAACTCATTTACAAGTCTTGCATAAATTGCTCCATTTTCCTCTACTTCAATTGCTGAACCGATAACTTTTCCAATTTGTATTGTTTAAAGAATATTGCAATTGATACTGGGTATCACTTGTTTCAATGTTTACCTCTACATTTTGATTTGTCCATTCCTTTTCTTTTGGTGATGGGTTATAAGTAAATTTTATAGTACTTTCTTCTAATGTTGGTATATCAACTATTTGCTGTTTTCCGATATAAATTATGTCGTTTTCTACTATTTTGTAAACATATTTTTCTTTTGTTACAATTATTAGTGTTTCGTCATTTATCCTATTTATTTGAGCATCTTTTAATTTTTCTTGTTTTGAAATCTCTTTTTCGAATTCATCTAAATATGTTTTATTATTCCAATCATTGATAATTTTATCTCCTCTTAAATCATTTGCTATTAATTTTAGTATTTCTTCATATTCTTTCTTCTTGGTTTCTTCTTGTGCTGTATTTGCTTTGTTTAAAATTCCATTTTCTCCAGTTAAAGTCACAATTGTTATGCCTGCTAATATTAGCAAAATTATTATTGTAATAACTAAAGCAATCAAAGTAATCCCATTTTGTTTTTTCTTATGTTTTTCCATTTTAATTTCGTTCCTTTCTTTTGAATAAATTTAAAAATTTTATTTTTTTAATTATATGTTCTTACATTAGTTATGTTAATACTTTGTATGATAATTTAAAATATTGTCGAATTACTTTGTTTAGCTTTATTAGTATTTGTATGTCGGACTTGTTCGGATACAGTTTCAAAATAACAAAAAAAGAACTTGATGTTACCTCAACCTGAATTGTCAATAGTATTATTTGTAAAATACTTGAAAAATAAAGGAAAATAGTATATAATAGCCAAGGTTTATAGGTAAAACCATAAAAACCTAAATACATTAACAAGGAATGAAAAAAATGCTAAATGCAAACGGAGTAACCGTAAGATTTGGGAAAAGAATATTATTTGAAGACGTAAACATAAAATTTGGAAAAGGAAACTGTTATGGAATAATAGGAGCAAATGGAGCAGGAAAATCAACATTTCTAAAAGTCTTATCAGGAGAAATCGAGCCAAGCAAAGGAGATGTCAGCTTAGACAAAGGAGAAAGGCTATCAATATTAAAACAAGACCACTTTGCCTTTGAAGAATTCACTGTTATGGACACAGTAATAATGGGAAACAAAGAGTTATATGACATAATGAAAGAAAAAGACGAAATATATGCAAAACCGGACTTTTCTGAAGAAGATGGCATGAAAGCTGCCAAATTAGAAGAAAGGTTTGCAGAACTAGATGGTTGGAATGCAGAATCAGATGCAGCCATATTATTAAATGATTTAGGAATTATACCAGACAACCATTACAAATTAATGAAAGACATTGAAGCAAAAGACAAGGTAAAAGTGCTACTAGCACAAAGTCTATTTGGAAACCCAGATGTTTTATTATTAGACGAGCCTACAAATGATTTAGACCTAAAAAGTATAAACTGGTTACAAGACTTTTTAATGGACTTTGAAAACACAGTCATTGTTGTGTCACATGATAGATACTTTTTAAACAAAGTATGTACACACATAGCAGATGTAGACTTTGGAAAAATCAAAGTATATCCAGGAAACTATGACTTTTGGTACGAATCTAGCCAACTTGCATTAAAACAAGCAAGAGAACAAAACAAGAAAAAAGAAGAAAAAATAAAAGAACTACAAGACTTCATTGCAAGATTTAGTGCAAATGCTTCAAAATCAAAACAAGCAACATCAAGAAAGAAAACCCTAGAAAAAATAGAATTAGATGAAATTAAGCCATCAAACAGAAAATACCCATATATAGACTTTAAGCCAGACAGAGAGCCAGGAAAAGAAATATTACAAGTAAAAAATATCACAAAAACAGTAGATGGAGTAAAAGTACTTGATAACATATCATTTGACGTAAAACAAGGAGACAAAATAGCATTTCTAGCAGACAATGAAATAGCAAAAACAGTGCTATTCCAAATAATTAGTGGAGAATTAGAGCAAGACAGTGGAGAACTAGTATGGGGAACAACAATAACACAAAACTATTTCCCAAAAGACAACAACTATCTATTTGAAACAGACGAAAACGTAACCGAATGGCTTAGAAAATACTCTAAAGACCCAGACGAAACATATGTAAGAAGCTTTTTAGGAAGAATGCTATTTTCAGGAGACGAAGCCCTAAAAGAAGTAAAAGTTTTATCAGGTGGGGAAAAAGTAAGATGTGTTCTATCAAAAATGATGCTATCTGGTGCAAACTTCCTAATATTTGACGAGCCAACAAATCACTTAGACATGGAAAGCATAACAGCCATAAACGAAGGAATGAAAAAGTTTATAGGAAACATCTTATTTACATCACATGACCACGAGCTTACACAAACAGTAGCAAACAGAATAATTGACATCAAAGAAAATGGACAAATAATAGACAAAGAAGTAACATACAACCAATACCTAGAAATAGAATGATATAATTTTGGAGCAATTGGGGACGTTTCTTTTTGCTCCTAAAAGGAATTGAGGATAATAGTATTAAATTTATTATTATATATTATTTTTCACAACTTGTGTGTCGCAACCTCTTGAAAGAAAAAATTGAAGGAAATGAATTTACTAAGTTAATATTCATATACAATTTTTTCTAGGTAGGTTGATCCAATCGCACTCGTTTACACTCGTTTGGTCGCTTACGCGTTGTATCAAAATAATATATAATAATAAATTTAAAAATTATAGTTCCAAACATCCAAAAAGGAGCAAAAAGAAACATCCCCAATTGATCCCACAAAAAGAGGAAGTGAGGCAAAATGAATAGGGTAGATAAAATTAATTATTATTTAAATATTGCACAAACAGTTGCAGAAAGAGGAACTTGTTTAAGAAATAATTATGGAAGCATAATCGTAAAAAATGATGAAATTATTTCAACAGGATATTCTGGAGCTCCAAGAGGAAGAAAAAATTGCTTAGACTTAGGAGTTTGTCAAAGGCAAAAAAGTGATATGCCAAGTGGAAAAGGATATGACAAATGCAGGTCAGTTCACAGTGAGCAAAATGCTATGTTAAGTGCAGCTAGAAAAGACATGATAGGTGCTACATTATATTTAGTTGGTATCAACCAAAGAAATAATGAGTATGTAACAGATAATGAGCCATGTACATTTTGCAAAAGAATGCTAATTAATAGTGGTATAAAAGAAGTTGTTATGAGAGATACAAAAACTAAGTATCGAATAGAACATGTAGAAAACTGGATTAAAAATGATGATTCATTAGATTATTAAATTATGATTTTGACTTAAGTCCTAAAATAATATATGGAAAAGGAAGAAAAGGTTGAACAATTAACAATAAATGTAAATTATTCATACTAATTTTTGCCTTAGGAAAGGAATGAGAGTAACAATGGAAAAAATTATTAAAACAATTGCAGAAGAATTAAATATTAAGCCATCACAAGTAGAAAACACAGTAAAATTAATTGACGAGGGGAACACAATTCCCTTTATTGCAAGATACCGTAAAGAAGTTACAGGAGGGTTATCTGACGAGGTTTTAAGGGATTTAGGAGATAGGTTAAATTACCTAAGGAACTTAGAACAAAGGAAAGAAGAGGTTATTAAATCAATAGATGAGCAAGGTAAATTAACAGACGAAATCTTACAAGCTGTTGCAATTGCTAAAACGTTAGCAGAGGTTGAAGATATTTATAGACCTTATAAACAAAAGAAAAAGACTAGAGCAACAGTTGCTAAAGCTAAGGGCTTAGAGCCATTAGCACAAATTATTAGAGAGCAAAACGAAACTAAACCTATTGAAGAAATTGCAAAACAATATGTTAATATTGAAACTTTATCAGATGAAGATAAAAAGAATAAAGATAAAGTTGTTGCAAGTGTAGAAGACGCAATTCAAGGTGCATTAGACATTATAGCAGAAGATATTTCAGATGAACCAAGATACAGAAAAGAAATTAAAAGGCAATGCTACCGTGAGGGGAAAATTGAAACCAAAGCAGCAAAACCTGAAGAGAAGTCAAATTATGAGATGTATTATGAATATATAGAAGCAATTAAATATATTCCAAGCCATAGAATTTTAGCAATAAATAGAGGAGAAAAAGAAGAATTTTTAAAGGTTAAACTAGAAAAGCCAGAGGAAAAAATATTAGCATATATTGAAAGAGATGTGCTAAAAGGAGAAACTCAATTTACCAAAATGCTAAAAGAGACTATACAAGATAGCTTTAAAAGACTAATTGAGCCATCTATTGAAAGAGAAATTAGGAGTGACTTAACAGAAAAAGCAGAAGAAAAGGCAATTAAAGTGTTTGGACAAAATTCAAAACAGCTTTTATTAGGAGCGCCTATCAAAGGGAAAACTGTTATGGGGTTTGACCCAGCTTACAGAACTGGTTGTAAGATAGCTATTATTGACGAAACTGGAAAAGTTTTAGATTATACAACAGTGTACCCAACTGAACCTCAAAATGATGTAGAAGGTGCTAAAAAAGAACTTTTAAAATTGATTGAAAAAGATGAAGTAGACATGATAGCAATAGGAAATGGGACAGCATCAAGGGAATCTGAAATGTTTGTGTCAGACATGATAAAAGAAACATCAAGAGATGTACATTATGTAATTGTTAGTGAAGCAGGAGCATCAGTTTATTCAGCTTCAAAGCTTGCAACAGAAGAATATCCAGACATAAATGTATCTATTAGAGGTGCAATTTCTATTGCAAGAAGGCTTCAAGACCCATTAGCAGAACTAGTAAAAATTGACCCAAAAGCCATTGGAGTTGGGCAATATCAACATGATGTTAATCAAAAAAGATTAGCAGAAAGCCTTACAGGAGTGGTAGAAGACAGTGTTAATAAAGTAGGTGTTGATGTAAACACAGCTACACCATCTTTGTTGTCATATGTTTCAGGAATTAATAACACAATTGCAAAAAATATTGTAAAATATAGAGATGAAAATGGGAAATTAAAAAATAGAAAGCAATTATTAAAAGTGCCAAAGCTTGGTAAAGTAGCATTTGAGCAATGTGCAGGTTTCTTAAGAATATTAGATGGAGATAATCCATTAGAAATTACAGCAGTTCATCCAGAAAGTTATGAAAAAGCTGAGAAATTATTAGAAAAATTAGGTTTTGCAACAAAAGACCTAAAAGACAAAGAAAAATTGACAGAGTTAAGAACCAAATTAAAAACTGTAAACACTGGAGAAATGGCAAAAGACTTAGAAGTAGGAGAAATGACATTAGCAGATATAATTTCTGAATTAGCAAAGCCAGGTAGAGACCCTCGTGAGGATATGCCAAAGCCTATACTTCGTAGTGATGTCCTAAAATTAGAGGACTTAAGAGAGGGAATGGTGCTAAGTGGAACTGTTAGAAATGTAATAGACTTTGGAGCATTTATAGATATTGGAGTAAAACATGATGGTCTAGTGCATATCTCTGAAATGAGCGACAAATTCATCAAAAATCCATCTGATGTAGTATCAGTAGGGGATATTGTAAAAGTGAAAGTAATTAAAATAGACCAAGAAAGACAAAAAGTTGGGCTTTCAATGAAAGTTTGAGACAGTAGGGACAGGTCTTATTTGTCTCAAAATAAAAATTTAGGTAGGATTTAGGGACGGCCCCAAAATCCTATTTTTGTATTTAAAAATGAAATATATTATGAAAACCCCTTGAAACATTCTTGAAAATATGTTATTATATTTGCTACAAGGCGATTTTGCCTTTGTATTATATAGTAACTGTAACCCTTGTTTTGGGTTGCGAAACCAAGACATTCTTAGAACAAAAGGAGGACTCAAGGATGAAGAAACTAAGTAAACTGGCCATTGCTATAATGGCTACACTTTTGTGCTGGCAAACTGTATGTTATGCGAGCACAGACACAGACGTTTCCACAGATGTTATATATGTGGAAAACTTGGAGAACCAGTCTATCATGCTGGAAGCAGGGAAAGAATATAAACTTTCTTTTCCAATTAGTGATGAAGATTGGAGAGTTTCCGAGATTAAGTTGCAAGTCGGCGAGGAATGGATTGAAATTGAGAAAGGAGACAAGAATAACCAGTACTTAGAAGTTAAGCAGATTGAAAGCTGGGAAAATAGGCTAACGATCAAGGCCGTTTGCAAGGACAGCATAACACTGAGAAAAATAAGTGTTGTTGTTCAAAACGAACGGACAGGGGAAATAATAGATTATACTTTGGATGTGGTAAATGTCAATAATTTATTGTTATCAAATGTTATTGATAATACCTCAAATTTTGACACTCTTCAATTACCAAAAATATCTGAAAAATTTGAAGAGCCAAAATTGCCAGAAGTATCTGATAAACCCGAGAGTATCGACAAGCTAGAAGGAACAGGCAAGCCTGGAGTATCAGGCAAACCTGAAAAACCAGTTGAGCTAGAGGAGCCGTCCGAACCGGAGGAACCGGAACCAAAACCGGAGGAACCAAAATTAATCATTTTGGATACTTCGAACTGGCGATTCGAAAAAGTAGAAGGAACTTATGATGGAACAACAGAGTTTGTTGCATTGGTTACAGGTCTTCCAGATTTTGTTACACCAATGTACGTGGATAATAAACGTACAAATGCAGGAAGTAATAAAGCCATTGTAAGTTTTCAAATTCCAAAAGGTTATGCTTTGCCAGAAGGATTTGAAACAATGGAAACATTAATTGACATAGCAAAGGCGAAAATTGACACATCTACAATTGAGCTTGACAGGCATTGGATGCAAACTGATTTGCTCAATGGCACATTAAGTATCATGCCACCAAGTTGGGAACGATTGGAAGGAGTACAATATACGTATATAGTCAATGGAAAAGAATATGAATCGTATACGGTAACTGATACAGGAGTTTATTCTGTTTTGGTAAATTACACCTTAACAGAAGAAATGGCTGAAAACTATGAATTAACCAATACAACTACAAAAGGTGTGTATTGGGTACAGCCAAACCAATCGAGCAATCCTAAATATAATGTGTACATTGATGAGGTTACTAGAGATGATGGAAAAATAGAAATAGAAATTTGGTATGATCTCATAGATGATACATATTCAACTGAAGGATTACAATGGAAACTTCAATATGATAATAATGTGTTAGAAATGGAAAGTAGCACAAAGGGATCTTCTATGTCATTTGTAATGCAAGATGAATATATAGAAGATGTTGAAAATAAGGTAGGAAATGGGGTTGCCATGGGTTCATTTTATACATGGGCTACGATACAAAAAGTAGTATTTAATGTATTAGATGAAAATGCTAAAGATATTGTCATTAATTTGACAGATATTATGGCATCAGGTTCATATCAAGATTATAAAAAAGAGTATACCGATAGTACAGGTATAGTATTGAGTCAAGAAGCGAAACTTATTGGTGTTACTTTGCCAAGTGCATCAAAAACAACGTCAATAAAGAAGGCAAGTCAAACAATTTGTATAGGGACAGAAAATGTAACAGAAACTGAAACCGAAACAAGTGAAGCAATTGGTGTAGGGACAGAAAATGTAACAGAAACTGAAACCGAAACAAGCGAAGCAATTGGTGTAGGGACAGAAAATATAACAGAAATTGAAACCGAAACAAGTGAAGCAATTGGTGTAGGGACAGAAAATGTAACAGAAACTGAAACCGAAACAAGTGAAGCAATTGGTGTAGGGACAGAAAATGTAACAGAAACCGAAACCGAAACAAGTGAAGCAATTGGTGTAGGGACAGAAAATGTAACAGAGCCTGAAACTGAAACAGTTGAATAGTAACAAAAAAACACACTCGTATTCAATCTAAAATTCATATCTAAGTAATGTCTAAACCCTCTTATGGAATCCAAGTTTTATACTTGGCTCTACAAGAGGGTTCTCTTAACATTATATGCAATTTTGCTTATATACAAATAAGCAGACAAACAAATTCATATATTTACATTTGCCTAAGCAAATTTTTCCTGAATTGCTTTTATTTCATCAAAATTATTTCTCAAAATATCCAAGAAAACATCAGCAATCTCTGGGTCAAATTGAGTACCTTTGCACTTCTCAAACTCAGAAATAACAACATCTAAAGGCAAAGAATCACGATAAGTCCTACGAGAAGTCATAGCATCAAAACTATCTGCAATAGCTGCAATTCTAGCCAAATATGGAATATCATCACCTTTTAATTGACCAGGATATCCATGTCCATCAAAACGTTCATGATGATGTTTTACAATTGGAATAATATCCTTAAAAATAGTTGCAGTTGACAATATATGAGCCCCAATAGAAGGATGATTTTTAATTTCAGAATATTCATCATCAGTAAGCTTACTTTCTTTTAACAAAATACTATCAGGCACACCAATTTTTCCAATATCGTGGAATAAACCACCTATTTCCAAATTCTTTAATTCTGCTTCAGATAAATTCAAATGTTTACCAATCAAAACAGAAAATTGAGAAACCCTATCAGAATGACCCCTTGTGTATGTATCTTTTGCCTCAACAGTATAGCGAAGGGTTTGAATGCTCTCTAAATAAGCCTTTTCTAGCATTTCATTTGTATTTTGTAATTGCTCATTAATTTTCTTAATTTCGTTCATCTGAGCAATTGACTTAATCCCAGATTCAATTAATAATAACAATTGGTCAAACTTATCACTTTTCTCACAATAGCCTTGAATATCAAGTCTTCTAATTGTATCAAGAGGTGGTGCTAAATCTTTATGACCAGTAAGCAACAAAATATATAGCTCTTTATTGAACTTTCTAATTTCTTCAACAACTTGGTCACCATGAATAGGTGTCATAATAAAGTCCAAAATCATTAAATCAAAATGCTCTGTTTTGACTTTTTCAACTGCTTCCATTGGGTTAGTAACACCTGTAAATTCATACCCTAAAAAAATAAAAAATATAGATAAAGAATCTATAATTCCCTCTTCATCATCTACTGCAATAATTTTATAGTTCCTATTTTCATTATTTTCTAAATTTTGCAATCCTTTTCTCATTTTAACAACCTCATATTTTATACGTTTTTCTTCATTATATTAATAAAAACAAGAAAAAGCAAGAGTTTTGACAAAAAAATGTGAAATTGGTTTGGGCATAAGTGGGACAGGCACCGAATAGCCCTTTTGGGCATAACGGGGACAGGCACCGAATGACCTTTTTAGACATTTTTGAGACAGATACTGAACAGTTAAAATATGTATCAAATAGCTATTTTAAGCATAAATAATACAGTTTATGAATTGCAAAAAAGTGATTAGGTAACCTGTCCCAATTATGCCCAAAAGGGCTATTCGGTGCCTGTCCCAATTATGCCCAAAAGAGTTGCTTGGTGCCTGTCCCAGATGTGCCCAACATTACATCTATAATGGTAAAGATATGTGGAATGTGGTTCCTTGTCCTTCTTCTGAGTCTACTGTGATGTTTCCGTTAAAGTGAGCACGAATTGTAGAGTAAGACATATACAGGCCAAGACCTGTGCCGTTTTTACCTTTTCTAGTAATCATTTCTTTAAACAATTTGTTTTTTACATTTTTAGGCATACCAGAGCCATAATCTTTAATTGAGATAATTAAGTTGTTTTCATCTTTTTCAACAATCAAGTCTATGTTTTGTTCTGGTTTTCCATTGTAAGATTGAATAGAGTTTGAAATCATGTTATTTATAACTTGTACTAAACTATTAACATCACCATGTATTACTGTGCTTTCGTCTGTTTTCATAGATATATTTAAGTAAACAATGGCATTTTTTAGTTCATGACGCATTAGGATATTTACTCTTTTTAAAAGTTCTTCAACTGTAAAGCTCATTGATTCTTCATTGTTTAGAGTAACTGCTTGCCCTTTAACAGCAGTGATAACATCTGACATATATTCTGTGTGTGTTTTTATTTTTGATACCCATGTTTCCATATCTTTTGCAATGTCATGGTGGTCTTGGCTATTTACTTCTGGGTCATCAATTGAACTGTCATATTCTTTTATTAGGTCATTTAAACCTTCAGCTGCACCTGAAATGGACATGATAGGTGTTTTTAGGTTATGAGCAATACCTCCAATTAATTGTCCAAGTGATGCAAGACGTTCTTTTTCCATAAGGGTTTCTTGACCATCATGAATTTGCCTAATATTATTTTTTGTAAAATCTAATATTTTATTAAAAGATATAATCAAAGTTCCAAATTCGTCATTTGAAGTTAGGGCAAGTGATTCCATTTCATTAGTATCTTTATTTTTAGTCATATCCAAGAAACTAGAAGATATAATGTTAATGTCATTTGATAAAGATTTGGCAAAAAGTGTTAATAAAATTAAGTTAATTATTACAAGTATAATAAATGAAATAGAAAAATAGAATAATACATCAATAGACAAAATACTAAAGTAAATTCCTACAGTATAAGTTACACCATTAACATTTATATCAATAGTAGCTCCTTGGCAGTCAATACCATAATATTCATAAACCCTTCCATTATTAGAAGGAGACATTTCATTCAAATATTTGTTAAAAAACTTGCTTACTTGAATTTCATTTCCCTTTGAATTATAATATTTATCATCAGAGGTTTTAATAAATACATAGTCATCATTATTCAATAAATTTAAAGTATTAGTTTTTTCAATTAAATCAGAAAAACTAGAAAATGTATTATATTCATTAAAATAATATAAAGCATTATGATAAGTTTCAAAAATGGAATTTCCTGTTTTTATTGAAACAAGAGAGTAGCCAAGCACAGAAGTAAATAAAATAGAAATCATTATTGAAGGTACAATATTAAAGAAAATTCTTCTTTTTAAAGTTGACCTTTTCAAATCAGTTACACTATCATGTGGTAGCTGTACTAATATTTTCTTAAAAAGATTACAGGTATAAATAAAAACAGAAGTTACAAACAAAGTCATTAAAGTAAGCACTAAAATAAACAATTTTAAAGTAGTAATACCAAATTGATGTATGGTAAAGGCATGTATTAAAGTTAGTGCAATACTTGGAATAGCAATATTTAAAATAAGAATAACATAGGGAGATGTAAATAATTTGTTTTTTACGTAATTAATTTCTTTTATGCTATATTTATAAGGATTTTTTATTAAATCACTATATTTTACTAAAAATTTAGTTCCAAGAAAAGTAACAATAACAAAAATAGAGAAAATAGCAGTTGCAATTAATAAAACCTGAGTAAGATAGAATGTATTTTCTACTTCTATTTGGAAAGATGTTCCATAAGTATCATCAGGGTAATTTAATATCATAGGTATTAAAAAATAATAAACTATAGTCAATACAACAAGTCCTATAGAAAGAACTGATAATAATTTGAACTGAATTTTATATTTTTCTAATATTTTTTTCACAAGATATTCCTCCTTTGTAAATATTCTATAATTTTTTGAATATATTGTGGTATTATCACAGGCCATTCAAAATTTAATTTTTCTAAACAAGAATTAGTATATTGATTTTTTTGATTAACTGTACTACTAAAAGAAAGCCCTAAATTATCATCTAAATCATTTACAATACCTTTTAAAATATTTTCTTCTGGATGTTGATTAGATAATGTAACAATTTTTTGTTTAAATTCATTTCCAGTAAGAATATTTGTTGAAAAACCAATATCTTTAAAAATTTTCAATAAGTCACTAACACGAATATAATTTTCGTTAAATAGATGAAAAACATAATGTGTTGTTTCTACATTAAAAATTAATTGAAAAACGGCTTTAGCACAATAATCAATAGGGGTAAACTCTAAAAATTCATTTACCATAGTATTTGGTAAAATATGATATTTTAAAATCATCATTAAAATATTATAAAATGCATTTGCCTCAAAGTTTTGTTGGAAACCACCATCACAATAACGACTAGTTAGATTTCCAACACGGAAGATACTAGCTTGTAAGCCTTTAGGTGCGTTCTCATATATTAATTTTTCAGCTTCAAATTTGGTTTGAATATATACATTTTCATCATATTTTTGTTCAATATAAAAATCGTTCTCGTCAAATTGGTTATAATTTTTTTGATGATTAACCAAATAATTTCCAGAAACACCAAGTGTAGAAATGTGGACTAATTCAATAGTTTGGTATTTCGTGCAAAATTCAATTAGATTTTGAACAACTCCTACATTAATTTTTCTAAATTGCTCGTAATTTCCATAATATTTAACATTTGCAGCAGCATTTATAGCTAAATCAATAGAATTTGCTAAATTTTTATATTCATTAATTGGTAGTCCAAAATGTGATTTTGTAATGTCAGAATCAATAACAGTAATTCTATTATTAGGTAAGGTTTTATTAAAATAAAAACGGTATAATTTTGATAGTCTTTTTAGTGCATCATCATTATCTTTGCTACGGATTATACAGGTAATATGGCAATTAGTATTAAGTAATAATTCTTGCAATAGATGAATTCCTAAATATCCTGTACAACCTAGCAATAAAATATTATTATAATGTTTTTTAGTAAATTGCATAATACTAGGGTGTTTATGGAAGCTATTATTAACAAATGATAAATAAGAAGCATCTATACTATCAGCTTGTTTATTATTTTTATTTTCAATTCGTTGTGCTAAATTTTTAATTGTTCTACATCTATAAAAATCTTGTGTATTTAGCTTGTAATCATATTCTAACATTTTAGTTTGTACACGTATAATATCAAGTGAGTCTATATGATAGTCAAATATATCATTTTCAATACCAATTTTAGAAATTGATAAACAATCTTTAAATATTCTACATAAATTTTTTTCTGTTTTAGAAGAAGGTTTTACATATTCAGAAGATGTGTCTATTTCATTAAAATCAGGTTCTGGCAATGCTTTTCTATCTACTTTATGGTTTAGTGTTAAAGGAA
>CATLUC010000010.1 GCA_950059165.1 uncultured Clostridium sp. | reverse complement strand
TGTGTCCCAAATTTCACAAAAATGTGAAAAAAGAAACGTCCCCAATGTCACATTATTTTCCAAATGAGATTTCTTGGAATAAGAAGTCATGTACTTTTTCCCATGTTATTTCTTGATGTAAGAATTCGTTAATTTCATCTTCTACTTTTTGTTGATATGGTGTTAATTCAACTTTTATTTCTCTATTCCAATCTATATCTTGTAACCAAAATGCTTTGAATTTATTCCAAAATCCTGTTTTTGTTGGTAAGTTGTTTCCTGCTTGTCTGATTGTTCCTGCATTTTCTTGGATTGTTTGGTTTTGTTCTGCATTATTGTCTAAACCTCCTAATTCAACACCTCCAAAAACACCTGATACTTGATTTACTTCTCCTAAATCTGCCATTTTTATTTCCTCCTTCGTAGTTTTTAATGTTTTACTGTTTTAGTTATACTATATTATTTTAGATTTAGCAAGTGTTTTTGGTGTTTTTTATATTAAATATTGGTTACATATGCATTACGCATCTGTTACGTTTTTGTTACATTTTGACATTTCTAGTAATATATGGTCATTTTCTGCCTTCATACATTTGGCTTTTATTATCTTATTTTCTAGGTTTGCATTGCTTTTTAATATGCTAAGTATGTAATTTTTTGTGTGTCCTTGATAATATCCGTTTTTTTCTTCTTCAAATAATACTTCTACTTCTTTTCCTATATATTTTTTATGATATTCTTCCTGATTTTTATTTGATAATTCTATTAGTTTGCTACTTCTTTTGTCTTTTATTTTACTGTCAATTTGATTTTTCATCTGTGCTGCCTTTGTTCCATGTCTTGGAGAATATTTGAAAATATGCATTTTATAAAATTTTATTTCTTTTAAAAATTGATATGTTTTCTCAAATTCTTCTTCACTTTCTTGTGGAAACCCAACAATAATATCTGTTGTTAAAATGACGTCTTCATAGGTTTTCCTTAAATTTTGTACTATTTCTTTAAATTGCTTAATTGTATATCTTCTATTCATTCTTTTTAAGGTTTCATCACAACCACTTTGCAGAGACAAATGGAATTGATGACATATTTTTTCTAATTTTGATAGTCTTTCTAAAAATTCTTCTGTTATTAAAAGTGGTTCTATTGAACCTAGCCTGATTCTTTTTATTCCATCTATTTTATTTATTTGCTCTAACAAATCTATTAAACCAAAGTTTTCTTTAAAATCTTTTCCATAAGAAGCCACATGAATTCCTGTAATTACAACTTCTTGTATTCCTTGTTTTGCAATTTTTTCTATTTCTTCTATAACTATTTTAGGATTCCTGCTTCTTACTCTACCTCTAGCATATGGAATTATACAATAAGAACAAAATCTGTCACATCCATCTTGTACTTTGATAACTGCTCTTGTTTTGTCTGTATATGTAATTTCGCCTAATTCAACATATTGCTTTTGTTCCATTACATCTTGTATTTCTTCATTTTTTTTGTGTTCTTTTATGTATTTTTCTATTATTTCTACAATTTCCTTTTTTTCATTGTTTCCGAATCATTATATCAATTTCTTCTATTTTTTCTACTTCTTCTTTTGCTACTTGCACATAACATCCACAAGCTACAACAATTGCATCTTTGTTTTTTTCTTTTGCTCTTCTTAACATTTGCCTTGATTTTCTGTCAGACATATTTGTAACTGTGCAAGTATTTACAACATAAATATCTGCTTTTTTTGTTGGTTCTACTATTTCATATCCTTTTTGTAAAAATTGCTGTGTCATGGCATTTGTTTCATATTGATTTACTTTACAACCGTAATGTAATAAAAGCTACCTTTTTCATTTTTAACACCATTCTTTCCTTAATGTACAAATTGGTTGAAAAAAAACTAAATTTCAACCTTTGCTCCTATATTACTTTCCAAAGAACACTCCAATTAACTTGGAGTGTTTTATATAATGTTCTTATTTTTATATTACTTTCTTGCTTTGCCCTCTAAAGCATCTAAATTATCTAATGCTTTGCCTGTTCCTAATGCTACACAAGATACTGTGTCTTGTGCTATCATAACATTTATTCCAGTTTTTTCTTGTAACAGTTTGTCTAGCCCATCTACTAAGCATCCTCCACCTGTCATGTAAATTCCTTTGTCACTAATATCTGCTGCAAGTTCTGGAGGTGTTCTTTCTAATACTGAATGGACACTGTCTACTATCATCATTGCTGGTTCTATTAATGCTTGTAGCATTTCACTTGAATGAATATTTATTGTTTTTGGAAGTCCTGTTATTAGGTCTCTTCCTCTAATGTTCATTTCTGTGTCTTGTATTTTAGGAAATACACATCCAATGTTCACTTTTAGGTCTTCTGCTGTTCTTTCTCCTATCATTATGTTATATCTTTTTTTGATGTATTTTACGATTGCCTCGTCGAATTTATCTCCTGCTATTTTTAATGATGTGCTTACTACTGAGCCACCTAAAGAAATAACTGCTATGTCAGTTGTACCACCACCAATATCAACTACCATATTTCCACATGGTTTGGAAATATCTATCCCTGCTCCTATTGCTGCTGCTATTGGTTCTTCTATTAGATATACTTTTCTTGCTCCTGCTTGTGATGCTGCATCAATTACTGCTTTTTTTTCTACTTCTGTTACTTGTGATGGTATACATATCATAATTCTAGGGGCAAAAAGAAATTTACCACAAATTTTGCTAATGAAGTGTTTAAGCATTTTTTTTTTTTTTTTATAGTCAGATATTACTCCATCTCTTAAAGGTCTTGTTGCTACAATATTTCCGTGGTGTTCTTCCGAAGCATTCTTCTTGCTTCTTGCCCAACTGCTAGTACTTCTCCATTGTTATTGTCAACTGCTACAACTGATGGCTCTCTAAGTACAATTCCTTTACCTTTCACATAAGCTATTACTGTTGCTGTTCCTAAATCTATACCAATATCTTGACCAAATTTGAACATTTTTCTCTTCCCTTTCAATCATGCATTTCTTTTTTGTTACATTTTTGTTACAATTATATTACAAGCTTGATAATTTATCAAGGCTTTTGATTGAATTTTTTAATTTTTTGTGTTAAAATGGTTACAAATTACAGTATAAACAATATAACAATAATGAAACAATTTATAAAATGTGAAAAACAAGTGAATTGAAAGCAATTGAATTAGAAATTCTTATATTTATTTTATGGAAAGAGTTCATCTATTGATGGAAGGGTGCCATAAAATAAATTTAGAATTTCTATGAAATTTACTTGAACGAACTTGTTTGAATATTTTATAAATTATTTCATTAAATTAAGATATTTTTTATTAAAAACTTTTTCTATTAAATTATTTAAACCGTTAATTGTAACATTTTAGGAGGATATTATGTACCATTTCGAGTTTATTTCTAAAAGCGAAGACGAAACTAAAAATTTTGCTAAAGCCTTAGCTAAATCTTTAGAAAAAAAAGACACAATTGTTCTTACTGGTGATTTAGGCTCTGGCAAAACTAAATTTACAGAAGGAATTTTAGGATACTTTGATTTAGATGATGAAATATCTAGTCCAACTTTTACAATTGTTAACGAATACGAAAAAAATAACATTTCAATTTATCATTTTGATGTATATCGTTTAGAAGATTCCTCTGAATTCTATGAAATAGGTGGAGAAGAATATTTTGAAAATGGTATTTGCATTATTGAATGGGGCGAATTGATACAAGATGCCTTACCAAAAGATTATCTTCATATCACTTTTTCTAGGAATAATGACGATGAAAATGTTAGAATTTTATCAATAGATACAAATTTAAAAAAATGGGAGGATTATTTTGAAAATTTTAAGTATTGATACAGCAAGTAATGTTTGTGGAGTTTCCATTTTAGAAGACACTAATTTAATTTATAATAAGGACTTATCAACTCGGTAGAACACATTCTGAAAATCTAATGCCTATGATAGAACAAGCTTTCAAGCAATCTAATTTACAATTAAAAGACATTGATTTATTAGTTTGTGACAAAGGACCTGGTTCTTTTACTGGCATTCGTATTGGTATTGCCACTATTAAAGCTTTTTGTGATAGTTTATCAATTCCATGTATTGGTATAAGTTCTTTAGAAGCTCTTGCCTATTCTATTCATGATGATGGCTATATTGTAAGTATTTTAGATTGCAAAAATGATAACTGTTATTTTGCTTTATATGAATTAAAAAACTCTAAATATACGCAAATAATTTCTCCTAATGCTAGTAGTGTTTTAGAGGCTTTATCAATTTGCAAAAACGCTATTTCTTCTACTTCTTGTAATATTACTTTTGTTGGTGATGGAAGTTGCGTTTACAAAGAACTTATTGTTAATAAGTTCAAAGATTGCCATTTGGCAGATGCTAAAAATAACCTTTTAAGCTCTTATTTTGTAGGAATTGCAGGCTTTAAAAAATTTCAAAAAAATGATTTTGAAGATGTTTTGCCTTTATATCTAAAAAAACCTCAAGCTCAAAGCCAATTAATTGAAAAAATTAAAGATATTGATGTTTTACCTATGACACAAAACGATTTGGATGCCATGGAAAAAACTTTAGTATCTGATTTTGACGATTTTTGGACTTACAATGTCTTAAAAGGGGAATTGCAATCTGAAAACTCAAAATATCTTGTTGCAAAATTAGATGGTAAAATTGTCGGTTTTTGTGGTATTAAAATTATG
Organism: uncultured Clostridium sp.; assembly: GCA_950059165.1. GTDB lineage: Bacteria > Bacillota > Clostridia > TANB77 > CAG-508 > CAG-269. The sequence goes on along the minus strand of CATLUC010000010.1, from coordinate 20,409 downwards.
CAAGATGAAGCTGACATTATGAATATTGTTGTTCGAAAAGATTTTAGAAATCAAGGTATTGGCTCTATTTTATTGCAAAATTTAATTGACCTTTCAAAAACACTTGATGTTTCTTCTATTACTTTAGAGGTTATGGAGGAAAATTACCCAGCTATACATTTGTATAAAAGTTTCGGATTTAAGCAAATTGGATTAAGGAAAAATTATTATAAAGGTAAAAATGGATTAATTATGAAGTATATTTAAGTATAAATAGGCAAAAAATGTCGCACGAGAAACGTCTCGGGCGCGACATTATTCATACCATTCTAATTCCCAACCTGCTAATATTACTGTATCACCTTCACAAACTCCTAGTTCCTTTAACTTGTCTTCAATACCCATATTTTTTAAACTTTTTTGTAAATAATACATAGATTCATTGTCTTCTATATTTATTCTTCCCATAAGTCTTTCAACTGCTTTTCCAGATACAATAAATACTTCATCTTCTTTTTTTATAGTCCATTGGTCTTGCTTTTCTTCTAAAGTATAAATTACTTTGTCTTCTACTTCTATTAGTTCTTCTTTTGGCAAAGTTTTTAGTGTTTGTGATACATAATCTATTAATTCTGGAACTCCTTGTCCTGTTATTCCTGAGATTTTGTATATTTCTATGTTTTCTTTTTTAGCAAGTTCTTCTACTTGCTTCATAATTGTTTCATCTTGCATACTATCTATTTTATTTGCCACAATTATTTGCTTACGTGTGGATAACTTTTCGCTATATTTTTTTAATTCCTTGTTTATTGCATAAAAATCTTCTATTGGGTCTCTACCTTCACTTCCTGATACGTCTAAAAAGTGCAATAATAATCTTGTTCTTTCTACATGTCTTAAAAATTGAATTCCAAGACCTACACCCTCACTTGCTCCTTCAATTATTCCTGGAATGTCTGCTATAACAAATCCGTTTCCATCTTTTGTTTTTACAACTCCTAAGTTTGGTTCTAATGTTGTAAAATGGTAATTTGCAATTTTAGGTTTTGCATCTGTTACAGCTTTTAAAAATGTTGATTTTCCTACATTTGGGAACCCTAACAGACCAACATCTGCTAGTAATTTAAGTTCTAGTATTACTTCTTTTTCTTCTCCTTTTTCTCCATCTTCTGAAAATCTTGGTGCTTGCCTTGTTGATGTTTTGAAGTGTGAGTTTCCTCTTCCACCTCTTCCACCTTTTAAAATAAGTTCAAGTTGGTTTGGTTTAGATAAGTCTGCAACTATTTTGCCTGTTTCGACATCTTTAATTACTGTTCCAATTGGTACTTTGATATATAAATCTTCTCCATATTTTCCATTGCAATGGCTTCCACTTCCATTTTCTCCATTTTTTGCCTTGAATTTTTTATTATATCTAAAATCAATTAACGTATTTTTATCTTTATCTACTTGAAAATAAATGTTTCCACCGTTTCCTCCGGTCTCCTCCATCTGGTCCGTCCTGCTGCTACATATTTTTCCCTACGAAAAGATACAGAACCATTTCCACCATCACCAGATTTTATTATTATTTTTGTGTAATCTGTAAACATAGTTTTCTCCTTTTTCTACACTTTTTAGAACAAATCAGAAAGCCTTAATATTAGCATATTTTTAATTTTTAAGTGAATTTGTTACAAAATATTTTATATATTAAGAAATTCATAATAAAAGAGCATAATTATTATCATTTCATATTTTCAAAATAATCTAACTTCATAGCTTTTTTTACTTTTTCCATTGTTTGTTTTGCTACTTGTCTTGCTTTTTTTGTTCCCTCTATTAGAATTTTATCAACTTCTTTTGGATGTTCTTCATAATAAGCTCTTTTTTCTCTAATTGGTTTTAATGTATCTGAAATGTTTTTGGCCAATTGTTTTTTACATGCAACACAACCACGTTTACCCATTTTACATTCTTCACATACATTTTTTACTTCTTCTTCACTAGTAAATAGCTTATGATAATATGCTACCATACATATATCAGGATTTCCCAAATCATCTTTTTTTATACGGTTTGGGTCTGTTACAGCACTCATAACTTTTTTATTTATTTCTTCTTCACTGTCTGATAAATATATAGCATTTCCTAAAGATTTTCCCATTTTTTCGTTGCCATCTAGTCCTTTTATTCTTTTTCCACTAGATAGTATAGCTTCTGGCTCTATTAGAACCTCTCCATATATGCTATTAAATTTTCTTACAATTTCTCTACATTGTTCAATAAGTGGTAATTGGTCTTCTCCTACTGGAATATATTTTCCTTGGAATGCCGTTATGTCTGCTGCTTGACTTACTGGATATCCTAAAAATCCGTAAGTTACACTTTCACCAAATATTTCTTTTTTTTGTGCAATTTCTGTTTTTACAGTTGGATTTCTTTCTAGTCTTGCAATAGTTACTAAATTAGAATAGAAAACTGTTAATTCTGCTACTTCTGGTATCATTGATTGTATGTAAATTGTTGTTTTACTTGGGTCAATTCCAACAGATAAATAGTCAATTGCTACTTCTCTTACGTTTTTTCTTACTTTTTCTGGATTGTTGAAGTTGTCTGTTAGTGCTTGCACATCTGCAATTAATATGTATGGGTCATATTCACCACTTTCTTGTAGTTCTACTCTTTTTTTTAGTGAACCAAAGTAGTGCCCTATATGTAATTTTCCTGTTGGTCTATCTCCTGTTAATATTCTCTTTTTTTCCATTCTCTTTTCTCTCCTTGTATTTAGAGTTTTTTATTTTTCTATTTTATCACACTTTTTTGGTTTTGTATAGCATAAAATCGTAACTAATCTCTTAATTTTAAGATTATTTACGATTTCATTTTTATATATTGTATATTAACTTATTTTTTGCAATTGATTTAATTGTTCACTTTTCCATGAATTTTCTTGTTCAATTTCTAGCTTACGTATTCTATATTCATTTTCATTATCTTTTATTTTTATTTGTTTTATTTCTTCTAATATTCCTTTTTGTATTTTTAATGATTCATTTACTGTTTCTTTTAATTCATTATCTCTTTTTTCTAAAAATATTACAACCTCTCTTATTTCATCTGCTATTTCAATTGTTTGTTGCTCTATCTTTTTATCTACTTCTAGTAGTATATCTTCTTTTAATTCTTTTTTCATCTGTTGCATTTCATCTTGTAGTTCTGTTTTCATGTCTTGCATTTCTGCTTGTAAGCCTTTTTTCATGTCTTGCATTTCTTCATGTAATTCTTGTTTCATGTCTTGCATTTCTGCTTGTAAGCCTTTTTTCATGTCTTGCATTTCACTATGCAATTCTTCTTTTGTTTCTCTTACTTCTTCTAAAATTGTTTTTAGCATTTCTTCCATATTTCTCACTCCTTCCTAAGGCACAAAATCTAGCTTTAAAAAAATTACAATTATTTTTTAACCCTCTCACCTTCATTGAAATGAATTATATAACAAGAAAAAAACTTTGTCAATCTTATACGTAAAATTTTATTTATTAGTCGTTAACTATTATATCTTTGTTCTTGTATAGGAAAAATAGAAGATTTTTACCTATACAATAAAAATCCATTGTATACAAAATTGCTAAGGCAATTTAGGCAAGCGAACAAAGACGAAGCACGAAAAATAATATAAACGGTCATAAAATTTTAATCACGCTCCTTTTCTTCTTCTGTCTTACTTTTATTTTGTTTTGCTAATCTAGCATTTCTTATTTCTTTACAAATATATTCTAGTCTTTGCAATTCTTTTGGCTGTATTCCTTGTATTGGATGTTTTGTACTTTTTGCCCTTTTTAGCCTTGTTCTAAGCCATAGGTCTAAATATGCTTTTGGGTCTTGTTTTTCAATTTGGCATAGTGATACTAAAATTTTTGATAATGCTTTTGTCCAATGTTCTAATTGATACGGAATGCAAGCATTTTTATCTAATTCTATATTTTCTTCGCCTTCTGCTTGCATTGTGTACCATGTATTCATATTTTTAGGTATTTTTTTGGTTTTCCAATCTTCTTGATTATATATTGTAAATTGCTTGTATCTATCTTCTCTTTGCCATTGTTCTACACTTATAGCCCCTTCCATCAAATGACTATATTTCTTCATTTGGTCTATTGAATAAAAAATTCCTTCTTCTGTTATATTTATTTTTCCTTCATTTCTTAATCTTCTTATTGTTTCACCTATTCTTTTTTTCAATTGTTTTTTTATTATTAATTCATGATTTGTTTCTGTTTGACTGTTTAACTCATCAGGTGACAAATCTTTATAGTTATATACACCTGGTTTATTGTTTAATTCAATAAATCTATAATATTGTTTATACACAGGTTCTACTTCATTTATAAACATAGTTATTTTTCTTTTTATTTCTTGGCTATCTTTCTCCCAAAAATTGCCAATCTCATTTTCTGCAATTTCCCCTTGTTCTTCTATCACTTCATTTCCTACTTGTTCTTTTTGTCCTGCAAGTTTTTCAAATTTCCTAATCCAATATTCATCATCTTGTATTTCTTCTTTTACTTTTTCTGAAATGATTTCAGTATATACATGAAATATTATTCCCTCTAATGCTCCATCTGGGTTTTCTTCCCCATCAAAAAAATATCTTCTAAACGCATTTTTATCAAAATTATACATAACAATCCAACATCCTTTGTTTTTTATTCTTTAATATTAATCTTTTTATCAATAATATAAGCTGGTCTATTTCTTGTTTCATCATAAATTCTTGCAATATATTCTGAAATGACCCATATTGATAATAGTTGAACTCCACTAAATAAGGTTATAGCAACCATAATAGATGTCCAGCCTGGTACTAATTCATTCAAGCTTAATGCATAAGAAATTAGTGAATAAACTAAAATCCCAATTGATAATATAATAGTTAAAAAACCTAATCCACCTACAATTTTGAGTGGTTTTGTGGAAAAACTAAATATTCCATCTAATGCTAATTTCCACATCTTTTTAAAAGGATACTTTGTTTTTCCTGCTTTTCGAGGTTTTCTTTCATACAAATATGCTTTTTGTTTGAAACCAACCCAACTAAAAAGTCCTCTTAAAAACTTATTATGTTCTGGCATTGAATTTACTACATCAATTACTTTCCTATCTACCAAACGAAAATCTCCTGTATCTTTTGGAATTTCTACATCTGATAGGCTATTTAATGTGTAGTAAAACATTTTAGCTGTTAATATTTTAAATGCTGATTCTCCTTTTCTTGCTTTTCTTTGACCATAAATTACTTCATTTCCTTTTTCCCATAATTCTATCATTTCTGGCAGTAATTCTGGTGGGTCTTGTAAGTCTGCATCTATAATTACAATAGCATCTCCTGTTATGTGCTGAATTCCAGCTGTTACAGCTGATTGATGTCCAAAATTTCTAGAGAATGATATAATTTTTACTTTTTCATTTTCTTTGGCTATTTCTTGTAAAAAGTCTAAAGTTCCATCTGTTGAACCATCATTTACAAATATCATTTCATAATCATATTGTGTTAGTTTTTCTAGAACTTCTTTTATTGATTTATATGAACTTTTTATTACTTCTTTTTCATTATATACAGGAATAACTACTGATATTTTTTTCATTTTTAATCTCATTCCCTTCAAGTCAAAAATACAGTTTGACGCACCAAAATTGTAATTATTTTTGGGTCTCTACGTCCTTTTTCTTTTTGAATATAAAAAACTTACTCAATATATAATTTACAATAACTACCATAATTTGTGTTACAATTTTTGCTATCATATCATTTATGTTTAGGACTTTTACCATTAATGCAAATGTTCCTACATCACATAAAATTCCAGATAACACTCTTGCTAAAAAGAAAGAAATCATTTCTTTTATAAATTCTTTTGCTGTATTTGTTTTGCTGTCAAATACAAATAATTTGTTTGTTATATATGCAAAAAGTACAGAGCAAAACCATGATAAACCACTACTTATTACTTCGTCTATGCTTAGAATTCTTGCAAATACGTAATAAGAGCCAAAATTAACAAACATGGCAAGTACTCCAAAAACTAGGTAATTTATTACCTCTTTATATTTAAAATATAGTTCTTTTATTTTTTCTTTCATTTTTTCCATTCTTTCTTTTCAATTTGTGTTGCAAAACTAAAAAGTTTCATAGTGTTTCCTAGTTAAAAAATAATTAAGTTTTAACATTGCTTTTTAATAATAGGCTATACCATCTTTATATCGTGTATGTATTGTTATACCATAAATATTTTTATACGTAAATATTGTATAGTCCCAATTCTCGGGTGTAACAGGTTTAATCATACCCTCTTCAAATTTTTGTCTTTTCCCATATTTATAATGTTCTTCTCTTTTCACAGGTAAAATAAATGATATTATAATAATTATTAAAATTGTTATAACTGTTAATATTATTTTCTTCTTTTTACTCATATAATTATAATTCTCCATACCACTTATTGTTTAAAAATGTGTTTAACAACGCCAAAATTGTAATTATTTTTCAGCTTTTTTACATTTCAAACAATTCTCCTAATGGTCTTTCCTCATTTATACGTTTTATTGTTTCTGCAAACAACGGTGCAATTGATAATACTGTTATATTGTCAATTCTTTTTTCTTTTGGTACAGGTACAGTATTTGTAACTACCATTTCTTTTATTCCAGAATTTTTTATTCTTTCAATTGCAGGACCTGATAAAATACCATGTGTCCCACCTGCATAAATTGCTTTTGCTCCAAATTGTTGTAATACCTTTACAGTTTCCATCATTGAACCTGCTGTTGCAATTTCATCATCAAAGATAATTGCATTTTTGTCTTTTACATCTCCTATAATGGTTCCTGCAATTGCTCTGTCATCATTTGCATCTCTTCTTTTGTCTACCATTGCAATTGGGCAACCAAAAAATTGTGAATATTTATATGCTTTTTTAGAACTTCCTGCATCTGTTGCTACAATTACCATATCATCTAAATTTTTTTGTTTAAAATAGTCTTCTAATAAATATTCTGCTGTTAATCTATCACAATTAATATTAAAATAAGCTTGTATTGCTGGGTTATGTAAGTCACAAGTAATAACTCTTGTTGCCCCTGCTGCTTCTAATAATTGTGCCATTAGTTTAGCAGTAATTGGAATACGTGGTTGGTCTTTTTTATCTGACCTAGAGTATGGAAAATAAGGTAATACGACATTTATGTTTTTAGCTGATGCCCTTTTTACTGCATCTACTGTAATTAATAATTCCATTATTCTTTCATTTACTGGTGGCTCTACAGTTTGTACAATATATACATCTTTTTGTCTTACTGTTTCTAAGACTTGTACAAAATTGTTATCATTTGAAAATTTTTGATGGTTTATTTTCCCCATCTCTACTCCTAAGCAATCACATATTTCTTTTGTAAATTCTTCTGCTGTTGGACAAGCAAATATTTTAATATTATTCATTTTTTCCATTCCTTTCTACATATAACCTAATTTGATAACTATAATTGTTCTGCAAATCCTTTTTGTAATTTTTTAAATATAAAATATCCTATTATTGTTATTACTACTGATATTGCTAATAATATTCCAAGTATCTTTATATTTGGCATTTCTTGATTATAAAAAATTGCTCGATAGCCATTAATGATATGTGTCATTGGATTTAGTTGCATAATAATTCGTAGATTTTCTGGTAATTGTTCTAATTTGTAGACAATTGGCGTTCCATAAAATGCTGCTAATAAAACAATTCCTATAATGTGTTCTAAATCCCTAAAATACACTGTAATTGAAGATACAATAAATGAGATTCCTAGCAATAAAACATATTGTACTAATAATACAAATGGATATAATAAAATATACCAAGATAGACCCATTCCTGAAAAAATAACAAATGCCAGTATAATTATTGTAGATATTATAAAGTTGACAGCACCACTTGTTACAACTGAAATTGGCAAAATTTCTCTTGGAAAATATACTTTTTTAATGATGTCTCCATTTCCAATGATGGTAAATGAAGCTTGTGTTATTGCTGTTGTAAAATATGTCCATGGAATTAGTGCTACACAGATATAAATTGGGTAAGTTTTATCACCTCCTGCTAATAATGCTCCAAAGATTATAGAATATACTGCAAGTTGCAAAAGTGGATTTAAAAATGACCACATAACACCTAAGATAGAATTCTTATATCTTCCTCTAATTTCTTTTTTTACATTGGTTTTTAATAATTCTCTATATTGGTAAATTTTTTGAAATATGTTCATGCTTTTTCTCCTTGTTTGATTGTAATTTTTTGTTATTTTAATTCTAATTGTTTGAATATAAATATTTGTCTTATTCAACATCTAAAATTTAACAACATTACTTTCTACATTGTTACTCTTAAATATTCATCTACTACTTCGTTGGTATTTCCATCCATTTTAATTTCTCCATTGTATAACCAAACTGCTCTATCACATAAATTTCTGACAGATTCCATACTATGTGTTACAAATACCATTGTTTTACCTTCTTGTTTTAATTCACGCATTTTGTTAAAACATTTTTCTTGAAAATGTTGGTCTCCTACTGATAGTATCTCATCAATTAGTAGAATTTGTGCGTCTACGTTTATTGCAACAGAAAATGCTAACCTCATATACATTCCAGAAGAATATGTCCTAACAGGGTTGTCAATAAAATCTCTTAGCTCTGAAAATTCTATAATTTGTTCTATTCTTTCATCTATTTCTTTTCTTGTTAAACCAAAAATAGAAGAATTAAAATAGATATTTTCCCTTCCTGAAAAATCCGGGTGAAATCCTGCTCCTAATTCTAATAATGATGTTAGTTTTCCTCTTGTTTCTATTTGACCTTTGTTTGGAAATATAATTTGTGTCATTAGTTTTAAAAGTGTTGATTTTCCACTTCCATTGACACCAATTAAGGCAACAGTTTCCCCTTTTTTTATGTCTAGATTAATATCTTTTAATACTTCTCTTTTTTCTCTTCTTTTATTTCTAGCAAAAAATAGCATTCTTTCTTTTAATGTATTTGCTCTGTCATAATAGATATTAAAACTTTTATATACATGATTTACTTTAATTGCTATATCTTCATTGTTTGTTTCTTTCATTCTAGCACTCCTTCTAGTTTTATTAATGTAATTATATCATAAATTTACTGCTTGTCAATTATCTTTTTCGTTTATTTCTTCACACAATTTATTATAACTTTCCCAACCTTTATTGCTAATTTCCCATGCTTCTTGTGTCTTTTTTACCTGTTCTAAATACATTTCATTTAATTTATGGTAGCTATCTAACAATAATTTTTTTTGAAATTCACCTCTTTTTGTAATTTCTATATAATCTTTTATTTCTGGCAAATCCTGAATATTTAGATTTTCATTTTCCAATTCTGCTATAAACTCATAACAAGTTTTTTCTAAACTTTCTCTTATTTTTAAATAATCTTTTTTATTCTCTTTTGGGTGGTTAATTTCATATTTAGTTTTTCCATTTAAAAATTCTTCTTCTGTTGTATAATATAATAATTTTAAAAAGTCACTTGTTCTATCATTATTTAGGCTATAATCAATTAATAATACTGGTGTTTCTAAAGCTAATGATGGCAAAGCTGAGTGTAATCTTGGTGTTATAACTAAACTTGCCTTTTGTATTGCACCTAAATATTGTTTTACATATTCTTTTCTTGTTTCCCAATCTAATTTTGAGTATTCTTCCCTATTCCTGTTGTTTGTTATTCTTTCAATTCTTTTTGAAGTCATTGTTTTTATTTTTTCATATATTTTGTCTGATACATCAACTAATAAAATATAATCTTCTTTTTCTATGTTTGGTAATTTGTCCAAAGTTAATGTCATACAACCTGAAAAATAGGAATTAATTCCATTTTCTTGTAATAGGTTTTTAGAATAGCTGTCTCTACAACCAATTGGCTCATATTTTTTTAAATATTCTTTTCCATACCCTGTTATAATGTGCCTTTGGTCAATATGGTATATTGTGTCATAGTGGGTAAAATGCATTGATATCATTTTTGGATAGATATATGGTGATGGTGGCCAATTAAATTTTTGATTCATCCACCATGCATTCATAATAGTTGCTACATATTCTTTTTCTCTTGGAACAAAAGATGTTATATTATCCCTATCAATAATGTAATCTACTTTTGGCAAATATTTTTCTGCAACATAGGTTTGTACGTCATCACCTATATTTTCAGTATCTTTATACATAATTATCCCATATTTCATACTTAATCACTTCCCTTTCTTCTCAGGCTCGCATTGGTTGGAAAAGAATTAAATTTTGGCTAGAAAAACAAGTTGACAACGCCAAAATTGTAATTATTTTTGGGCCGTCCTCTCTCTAAAATGAATTCCAAGTAATATTGGCAAACAAGTAAACATACTATAAATATATCTAAATTCTCCATATACAGGAGATGCAATTGTTGTTAGCCATAATATTGCAATTGGTATATATATTATTAATAAATTGTATTGTTTTTTATAAATAGTATATACTAAACTAATTAAAACTAACCAAAAAACAAAACCTATACTATATAACATAGAATTTATTGGTAAATCTCTTCTGTCTAAAAGGCTGTCCCATTTCTCTAGACTTTCTAGGTCTGCAATTGGTGTTGCTTTTAAATCTAATGCCATTTCCTCTTCTTGCTTTGTTTCAAATATTTCTCTTGCTACTACCCAATTAACTGTTTCTGGGTACCAATATCCAGAGTTATTACATAAAAATGACTCTATTGTTGCTCTTGGATATTTTAAAGCTAATTTGAAATATAATTTTACTAACCCTATTTTATCTTCTGCAAATGCTTCATTACTGAAGTTATTTTTTACTAAATCTGATATTCTAGGTGTATATACTTTAGATAAGTCATTAGTTGGGAGATATTTATAAATTCTCCATCTTTCATCATCTGTTAATGTATCTCCATGATATTTTGTAATTCTTGCAAATTGTTGTAATGGTATAGATAAGGCTTCCCTTGGAGACCCTTCTCCAATATTAAATATTGAAAATACAGGCCCTTTCCATATTGCGTATGTTGCAAGTACCATACAAGTTATAACTATCAATTTTTTATAATATTTTCTTGCAAATATAAATAAACATGGAATTGTAAGTATTGCAACATATAGCCCATTATTTCTAAATAATATTACTAATATCATACTAATTATAAATAAAGCATTTTTAAGTTTTGATTTCATAAAATGTTCTTTGTTTATCGCAATTTCTGTCATCATAATTGTAAAAATTAGCATTGCTACTGCAAAAGGTATGTCTTTCCACATTGTTATGCTATATAGTCCATTTACTGGGTAAAAAGCATAAAATAGTAATGTTAATATTCTGAATTTAATATCAATTTTCCTTTTTGCCATATAATAAATTGTAAATGAGAATATACTAGAGGCTACTATCATTTGCACTATACTATATATTGCAACTCCTAGATTATAGTTTCCAAAAGCTTTTCCTATATTCATAAAAATGCTAATAAAAAATGTGTGTAATATAGGATGATGATTACTTATACCATGTATGCCTAGGCTTTGGCAAATTTGTGACATTGAATCTACTGTTACAACTCCTGGATAGTAATTTAAAAAGTATGGTATCCATGCAATAAATATAAGTCCCCAAACCCAGAAAAACGTTCTTTTATTGTCTGTAAACCATTTTGTTGTTCCTTTTAAAAATTCTTTTTCTTCTAGTTTTTTGAAAATGTTTGCAATAACACCATAAAATAAAATGCTATATCCAAGCCATTTTATAGCTGATTTTATTAGTGTAATTTGACTTTCTATAATTCCACTTAAATCTAAATAATTATCTATTGTGTTTCCTACTACTTCAAAGGTTGCTAATAAAATTGCTAACAAAATAGAACATACTTTTAATCTTTTACTTGTGATTTTAGATATTTTTTGTAATAACCAATATGTTAACGCAAAAAATATTATCCAAAAAACAGAGTTTCCTGTAAAAGAGTAACGAATTGCTGTGTTTTTGTCCATATTCATGTTCATGGCAAATGTTACAAATATAGATAATATGATAATTACAATTGGTTTTACATTATTTAATATTGTTTTTATCTTTTCCATTGTTTTCCTCACTTTCTGTAATATTTAAGTTATTAAAATTTGTAAAAGCAAAAATATATAAAAATTTTTGTTTTATATTATTTAAATTATAAATTTTATTTCAAATTGTTCTCAAAAAATACTTTGAATTGTTCACATTTCTTTGCCCAAGTCCATTGTTTTATTTGTTCTAGATTTTCTTTTGACAATTCTTCTAATTTTTCTTTTTGTTTTAGAATAGTACTTAGTTTGTTTTTTAGTTCTTCTTTAGTTCTCTCTTTTAATATAAATTCTTTTTGTTTTTCTCCAAAAGCATCTCTTACAATACCTACATCTGTTGAAACTATTGGAACACCTGATGCCATAGACTCTAAAACCGGGTTTGGTGTTCCCTCATTTTTAGAAGCACATACATATATGTCTATTGTGTTATAGTAGTCAGGCATTTTTTCATGTGGTATATATTTTTCTTTTCTATCTGCAAAATTTAATTCAATTGGGTAACCTTCTTCAATTAGTTCTTCTAATGCTGGTTTTATAATTTTTCTTACACCTTTTAAGTCTGAATCTCCATTTGAATCTGTAAATTCACTATTTCCTACCCAACCAATTTTTATTTTTCTATTTTCTAAATTTTCTAGTTTAAATCTCTCTAGATTTTGAGGTTTAAATTTTTCTAAATCTATTCCATCACTTACAACTGCCATTGGCTTTTTTTCAATATCTAAATTATTATAAATGTCTTCTAAAATACTAGAAGATACTGTATAATTTTTTGCGTATTTGGCAAATGATTTTGTAGTTTCAAAACTTTCTTCATCTAGGAATTTATGGTCATAAACAGATGTTGTTATATTTGTTTTGCTAAAATACTTGTCCATAAATTCTTCAAAGCTAATTCCCATATTGTAAATATATTCTCTTATAAATTTATAATCTAAACATGATAAAAGGCCTCTCCAAAGGCAATGTACTAAATCATATTTTTCAGCTAATAGAATAAGTTTTACTATATTATCATCAAAAACAGCTACTGGAAAAATGTCAATTTCAAAGTCATTTGATAGATGTTTTTTTATTTGGGTTGCGATGTTGCAAAATGCCCATCCATCAATATCATAGACAATTGCTATTTTCTTTTTAGCTGTATTTTTTGTTTCTTCTTTATATTCATAAGGAAATTTTTCTTCTATGTCAAATAAAAGTTCCATTTCTTCTTGAAAGGTTATATTTGTCATGTAATATGTTTCTTCTTTTATTTTCTTTCTCATTTATCTCTCCTCATTATATGATTTATTTTTTGTGTTATTTTATAACCTCTCGAATTTTTTATACTTGCAATTTCTGAAAGTAATGTTTCTTTTTCTTTTGTTACTATTCCTATTGTTCCTAATAAAATGTCATTTTCTTTTTGTAATACATAGTTTTTTAATCTTGCCCTTTCTAACTCTACTTTTATATCTTCTTCCATTTAGGTTTCTCTCCTTTTTTATTTTTTCTTATTTTTAGATTGCTCAATTCTTTTCTATAATATAACAAATTTGCAAAAGTTGCAATAACAAATGTAATTAAAATTTTCTCTTTTTTGAAGTTATCGACCAATTTCTAAGTATGTTATTCGAAAAGTAGTCGATAACTTGACTGTTTTAGAAAATATTTGTGTACACTACAAAAGCAGTTAAATCAAATATATTTAACTGCTTTTGTATGATAATTGATAATTTATTATAACTCTTACCTGTGTGAATATTTTTATTTTAATTTACCAAAAATATTTACATACCCACATACCCCATTTTTATACTAAGTTAAGACAGTAGATTTACTATGTTCGGTATTATACCAAATATAATAATACTCTAAAAGAATGAATACCATAAGAATCAACTGTCACATAATTAGTAAATCTAAGAGCTGTGTAGACAGGAGTGTTATCATAACAACCACCTCTGTACGTATAATAATCAGTATGTGCACAAGTTTCTGTTGTCCATTCATAAATATTACTTGCCATATCCCAAAGGTTACATATTTTGTCTTGACTTGTTGTTTGCGTTAAATTATTTGTACCTTTATTTGCAAAACTATTATTCGAACTATTTTGTCTTGAATATGGTTTTGTTTTATTGTTTCTGTTGTCAAATGTTTGCAAAAAGACAATTGCTATATCCCAAGCATAACTATTTATTAAATCACTTTTAAAATTACTATCATTATACATACTTTGACTTAATTTTGCAGATTCTATCTGTGTTACATGATTATATACAAAACCATCTTTTCTCATTGTTACTTTAGCTCCATTATCTTTACTAGCTTCTGTTCTTTCTGTACTTTCTACTGTTCTTGCTTCATATCTTCCTATATAATATCCATGATTAGTTTCTGTTTTTGTTTTAAATTGTTCTATGTCTAAAGCTACTGCATTTCCTAAGTTTGATTTTGCTAATTCATTATAATTTACAGCCATATCAGGATAACCATCACCATATTCGTTTTTATAATTAATGGTTATTGTTTCTGCTCCATATGGTGTTTCTGTTCTATCTGCTGCAAATGTATATCTACTTAAATTTATTGTCTTTGCCTTTGATTCCGTTTTTTCTTCATCTGTATAAACTTTTCCTACTGGTATCCACACAAATTCGCTTCCAGCAGTTAGCCCGATGGCTTACATCTTCAATAACTACTCCACCAGTTACATTTGCGCTACTATCACTATTTATTTTAAACCCTGCTGGCAATATTACTTGATTTTCATAGTCATCTATTAGTGTAATATTTTGTGTTGTACTTAATACTACTCCTGCTTCTTTTGCATCTGCCACTGTAGTTGGAGTTTGCCAAATAGCATATAATGTAATATCTTGTTCTATATTAATATTTGCTCCATTTCCATATTTTGTTCCTGTTCCATCTTGCTTTGTATTCCATTCTAAAAATTTATATCCTTTTCTTATATAGTCACATTTTTTTAATGTTATTGAAAACCCTTGCCCTATTTCTACTGTCTCCTCTGCTCCCTCTCCACCATTTGGATTATATGTTATTTGATATTTTTCACCTGTGCCTTTTTGATTACTTACAATTTTTGCTGTTTCTTTTTCTTTATTTACTTCTATTAAAAATTCGTAATGTTCTTTGCTTTCTACTAGCAAATGTGTACTTGTTTCAAATGTTGGTTGTTCCTCCCCACTACTATTACATTTATAAACCTCATTTACCCATTCCTTTTGCCTTATTTTTCCATCTAAACTAACTATCATTAGTTCTTCCTTTTGCTGTATTTTTCTTTGTGCTACTTCATCAGTTATTTCTAGATTTATTTCTTCCTTGTATTGTTCTATTATATAATTTTCTTTTGCTGTGCTTGCTTTATTTAACATTCCATTTTCCCCTTTTAAAGTTGCAATTGTTATACCTGCTAATATTAGCAATATTATTATAGTTATTACTAAAGCTATTAAAGTAATACCTTTTTCATTTTTTGCTACCATGTTTTCCTTCTACTTTTTCATTAGTTTTTCCTATTATTGCTTTTTCTATTCTTTCTAACTTTTAGTATATGTTTCTTGTTTTCTATTAACATAATATATTGTATGTCATTTAATGTCAAGCCTTTTTTGCATTTTAATTATATCTCATAGTTCTATTTATGTTAATATAGTATGGTATATTGTTGCATTATAAAATATCCTAATTAGTTATATACTAACTAGGATATTTTCATATATGTTCTTATTTTTCTTCTTCATATAACCAAGTAGCAATATCTATAATATCAATTCCTTCATATTGATATGTATCATGTTTCGTTCTTGCTATTAATACTTTTGGATAAGCATCTTGAATTTTTAATAAAGATTCTGTTTCCCTTTTAAAAGTTTTTTCATTAGTTATATCATCAGATACTTGTATATAAATTTTTTTACCTTGCTTTTGTGCTACAAAGTCTATCTCTTTTTTATATAATGTACCAACATAAACTTCATAACCTCTTCTTAATAATTCTATTGCAACAATATTTTCATATATTCTACCATAATCCATATTACTTGTACCTAGTATTGCATATCTAAAAGATTGGTCTGCTAAGTAATATTTATTCTGTGTACTTAGCAATTTCTTTCCTTTTATATCATATCTTTTTACCATATAAAATTCAAAAGCATTACACAAATATTCTATATAATTGTTAATGGTCTTATCTGTTATAGTAACATTATTTGAATTTAAAATATGTGTTATATTATTAACTGATGTCAAATTTGAAACATTATCCATTAAAAAATCTGTTAAATTTTGAATTGTATCTGTATTTCTAATTTTATATTTTTGCTTTATGTCTCTTACTATCAATGTATTAAATACATCTTTAATATATTGATATTTTTCTTCTTGTGTTTTATATAAATATGAACCAGACATTCCACCTTCATACATATATTTATCAAATGCTTCTTGTATATCGTTATAGTTATAGTATTTTTGAAATTCTTTAAAAGAAAAAGGATATACTTCTATTTTAAAAGTTCTACCAGTAAATAATGTTGCTAAATCACTACTCATTAAGAATGCATTTGAACCTGTTATATAAATATCATACTTTTCTTCTGCATGAAATCCGTTTATAGCTTTTTCAAAATCTTCACACATTTGTACTTCATCAATTAGAATAAAATTTTCCATTTTCTCTTTATAGTTTGATTCAACATATTCTACTAAAGCACTATAATTTTTTAAATTTTCAAATTTTGGTAAGTTATAATTTATATGAATTATATTATTATTCTTTACCGTGTTTATTATATATTTTTTAAATTCTTCTAAAAGTTTAGATTTTCCACTACGTCTTATTCCTGTAATTACTTTTATATCTGGTGTTCCAATTACATTTATTAATTTGTTTAAGTATTCTTCCCTCTTTATTAACTTCAAATCAACCACCTCAATTTAATTATAAACGTTTTATTCCGAAAAAACAAGTTTTTTTCGTTTTTTCGGAATAATTTTGATATATTGATTATTTTATTAAAGATTTTGTTTTAGCACTTTCTTGGTCAATTTGGCTTTCCTCTGCTATTTCGTTTGTTTCTTCTTCCTGATTTGTTATTGTGTTCTCTTTTATTGAATTATCAATACTTGGGGTTGGCTCTTCTTGTATTTCTTCATCAGGTAGTTTATTTTGTTGTTCTTGTATTACTTCATCTGTTGGTTTTGTATGTTCTTTTAATATTTCATTTACTGGTTCTTCTACTTTTTCCACTATTTTTGCTTTACTTGTTATTGTTTCAAATTTTATTTTGTTATTTCTTATTACCATTTTATAATTTTCATTAAATGCTCCAATTTCACCAGTTGGTTTGATATTTGCTTGTTGTGTTTTTTTGTTTGAAATATTGTTTTCATTAGTTAATTTTACTTCTATATAATATTCTTTACTTAGGTCTAAATTCCAAATTACTCTATCATAATAGTAGTTTAATCCACCATCATGTCTTACATACATTTGGCTACTATATTTTCCGTCAGTTGATTTTAATGCTATTTTTGGTAACCCATTTGGAGTATTTGCATTGCCATTCACCCATTCTGCAATTATTATATTTCCGTAAATGTATTGTTTTCCAGCTTCATTTAATGATATGTTGATTGTTTGTAAGTCTGTGTTGATTTCTCCATAATATTCATTTCCTTTGAATACTATTTTGTTGTTTTCTACTATAGCATTTTTACCTTTAAATATTCCTATTTGTTCTTTAACATTTAAGTTTGCATTTTGTATTTTGTTCGTTCCTATATTTTTATTTCCTGTTAATTTTACCTCAATATAATATTGTTTACTTGGGTCTAAGTTCCAAATTACTCTGTCATAATAGTAGTTTAATCCACCATCATGTCTTACATACATTCCTGCCGAATAACTTCCATCTGTTGATTTTAGTGTCATTTCTGGTAATCCATTTGGAGTATTTGCATTGCCATTTACCCACTCTGCAATTATAATATTTCCATAGATGTATTCTTTTCCAGCTCCATTTAATGCTATTGTCATTGTTTGTAAATCTGTATTTATATCTCCTTTGTATAAACTGCTGTCTGTAATTTTTATTTTGTTGTTTTGGGCTGTTAGTATTACTGTGTCATATCTTCCAATTTCTTTGTTTGGAAGTTTTGCTATTTGTGTTTTATTTGTTCCTTTGTTATTTTGACCTGTTAATGTCACTTCTATTTCATATTCTTTGGTTGGGTCTAAGTTGTCAACTATTCTATCATAATAATAGTTTAGACCACCTAAATGATTTATATACATTTCACAACTATAACTTCCATCTGTTGCTTTTAAAATCATTTTTGGTAAATCACTTGGAATGTTTGCCACATTGTCTATCCATTCTGCAATTAGAATTTCTCCATAAATATAATTTCTTCCTGCTTCATTTTTAGATAGATTTATTGTTTTTACATCTGTGTTGATGTCTCCTTTGTATGTTGGTTTTATTTTATTGTTTTCTGTTATTATTGTTCTTCCTTGGAATATTCCCAAAGTTTTTGTTGGTAATTTTGCAATTTGTGTTTTTCTTGTTCCTATGTTGTCTTCATTTGTTAGTGTTGCTTCTATTTCATATTGCTTATACAAATCTAATCCATCTATAAATACATCATAATAGTAATTTAATCCTTCCAAGTGAGCAATGTACATTTCTCTTCTAATTGTTCCATCTGTTGATTTTAAAATTAGTTTTGGTAAAGTGTTTGGCACATATGCTATGTTGTTTTTCCATTCTGCAATTAGCATATTTCCACTTAAATATGTTCCTTTGTTGTTCTTTGCTAATTTTATTTCTTTTAGGTCTGTGTTAATATCTCCAATATAATTACCTAATGAGAAATATATTTTGTTATTTTTGGTTTTTATTGTTGTTCCTTTATATTTTCCTACTTCCATGTTAGGCATATTTACTGTTTGTATCTTATTTGTTGATAAATTTTTTGGTGTTGTTAATCTTGCTTCTAAGTAATATTCTTTGTTTGTGTCTAAATTGTCAATAATTCTGTAATAATTATAGCTTAATCCACCATTGTGTGTTACATTTACTCCTGCCGTAATGCTTCCATCTGTTGATTTTATTGTGATTTCTGGAACATTTTTTGGTGTGCAAGCTACATTATTTACCCATTCTGCAATTAAAATTTCTCCTGTTATGTAGCTTCTTCCATCTGCCTCTTGCCCTATTTTCATAGTTTTTAAATCTGTATTTATGTTTCCATAGTATTCTGGATTTGGTTCTTGTGAAAGCTCTTTTGGCATATTTTCATAAATTGGAATAATAAATTCAAAGTTACGGTTTAATGTTAATTTTGTTTTGCTATAAGCATCATACATTAATTTTGCTTCATTTTTAGCTCCAAATAAGTTTTGCATATATTGATGCCAATATGTACCATCATATTTATCATCTACATCGAATTTTTGTAGATATAATGTGTTTTGTCCTCTGTCTAAATATTTGCTTTTAACAAATGTTCCTCCACCTGCAATAGATGCTGGTCGTGTCGTCCAATTTTCCCTTAATGCTCTTGCTAATCCATTTGTTATTACTTGTGCTTGTGTATTTCCTGTTGCTCCTATACTAAATAAATTGTATAATCCTTGATATACTACTCCATCTGTTCCTAAATATTCATTTCCTGAGCTTAAATAAGAAGTCCCACTTCTTCCTTGTTCTTGTATTGTTCTTGTTATTAAGTGAAATGCATTTATATTATTATCTTTTGCTGCATTATATATTGCTACTACATTATCCCAATCTTCTAAAAACGAACCTTTTGATGCTAATTGTATTGCAGATGTATCTAAAGTTCCTGCAGATGTGTCTAATTTTTGAAATTGAAATATGTTGTTTCCATCTAAGTATACACGTGGGTCCATTAAGTATTTAACAGCTTCTTCAGACGCACAATACCAACCTGTATCATACAATTTTGAACCACATTCACTACATCTCCACTCTTTTGGATAGTTCTTTGGTACTAAATTTCTTCCATGTACTCTTTCGTTTTTGATTGTTGTGTTCCAGTCTAACCCAGTATATAAAACTTTTATATTTGGGTATATTTTTTGTAGCTCCTTTATCTTATTTTTATAACCTGGATATTTGCTTTCATTTATTCCATCTATATTAGAACTTATACTTGATGTAGCTTGTACTTGATTTGTTCCTAATATAACACTAATTACAATTATAAATGTTAAAATTATATATATCTTTTTCAT
>CATLUC010000009.1:28027-30329 GCA_950059165.1 uncultured Clostridium sp. | reverse complement strand
TAGAGATAAATAACAACTTAGACAAGATGTATATGGATAAATTACAAGGCATAATTCTTGAAGAAGACTACATTAGGGTATCGCAAAAACTTATATTTGATAGAACAAATTTAACAAAACAAAAAGAAGGATTAGAACAAAAACTAATTGGAACAGAAGAAAAAGTAAACACAAATAATATAACAAAAGAAGAAAAAGAATTAGATGAATTAATAGAAAACTTTTTAAAATTAGAGCAAATAGATAAAATATATTTATACAGACTAATCAATAAAATTGAAATAGACAAAGACAAAAATGTATATATTTATTTTAACTTTTCAAAACTAAATTCTATTAGTGAGAACTTAGATGAATTTATCAAAATTGAAGAACTAATAAATGAGAACAATCAAAAACGCAAAGCCGTGTAATCAAAGCATTACAAGACTTTGCGAATTGGTTGGTAGTTTTTTAAATCCACACCGTTCAAATTTGCTTTCCATCCATCAGTGAAAGGAATTTGTGGGAAAGCATTTGCTATATGCAAAGCTTTTTGATAGCTGGGAGAGCTTACAGCAATATTACCTGTAACTAAATCAACACCATCTGGATTTACCATCGGCATTATATAAATAGAAGTAGAGTTGAAAAGATTTCTAACAGAATATCCATAGAGATTAGAACGATTAACATAAGAAATACAATAATCTTCAACAAACTTCATCAAAACAGGAGTAGTAATCCACTCGTTGGCATGAATAGAAGCAGAATAAAAAACTTTTCTTGCTCCATGTCCTAATTTAACAACATAAATAGGTTTGCCTAAAACACTATTACCAACTGTTTGCACATTTAAAAAGGGGTAACTCCTTAATAACATATTTAGATTTTGCCTTAATAGATTTGAATTGTAAGAAACATTTGTAAAAACAATACTCATGTAAACCTCCATTTAATAATATATTAAGTAATTTATACTAACTAATTATATGAATTTTAAAAGAAAATATTGATAAATTATAATAAATATAGTATAATAAATAAGCATATGGGGATGTAATGGTTTCGACATATTACTAGAAATATAGATAGCAAGTAGTGGATTCTCGTTGGCCACTTAAAAAAACGGGAAATTTAAATATAAACGCTGATAATAACGAATTAGCATTAGCTGCCTAATTGCAGCTACGCTTAACTAAAATTGCCCACAGGTTTTAGTAAAGTGCCATAAGTAGTGGGAAACAAAACTGCCTTTGCTTTTAGGGTAGAGGGTATATTAAAAAGCTATATTTAACTTTAACCTGTTTATCGGTGAAAGTTAAATGAATAAAAAAGATAAACTAAACTTGTAGAAGTCTATATGGAAAGTATTATGGACAGGAGTTCAAATCTCCTCATCTCCACCAAAAATGGAAATCTATGTATGTGCTTATAAATAAACAATTTGAGGGGGGTATATCATTAAAAATAATGCAATTTAATGATGCTAGATATCTATTTTATAAAAGATAAAATGCGAGTGTAATTTAGTGGTAGAATGTCATGCTTCCGACCTGATAGCACGGGTTCGATTCCCGTCACTCGCTCCAGTTTATAGTGACTTATGAACTATGAAGTTTGTAAGCTATTTTTGTATATAAGTAAAAGAAGGGCAGTAATAAAAATGGAAAATGAAGTAAGAATAATAGAAAAAGAAATTCAAGTAAAAAATTACATCACAAAATCAAATCTACCAGCAAGTGACTATGTAATAAATCCTTATGTTGGTTGTCCACATGGATGTAAATACTGTTATGCAAGTTTTATGAAAAGATTCACAGGACACCTAGAAGAATGGGGAACTTTTATTGATATAAAGCAATGTGATAAAGAAATTGATATCAAAAAATTAGAAAATAAGAAAGTATTTTTATCATCTGTAACTGATTGCTATAATCAATTTGAAGAAAAATATAAAATAACTAGAAAAATACTAGAACAGTTGAGAAACGCAAATTGCTATATAGAAATATCAACAAAATCAAAATTAATTTTAAGAGATATAGACATGTTAAAGAAAATAAAAAATTTAAAAGTATCAATGTCCATAAATACACTAGATGAAAGTTTTAAGAATGATATGGACAAGGCAAGCTCTATAAAAGAGAGGTTAGACACTTTAAAAAAGCTTCATACAAATGGAATATATACGATTTTATTTATGTCTCCAATATTTCCTTATATTACAAATTTTAAAGATATTGTAGAAGAAAGCAAAGATTATATTGATGAATATTGGTCCGAAAACTTGAATTTAAGGGGAGATTGCAAAAATAAAATA
>CATLUC010000009.1:25926-28017 GCA_950059165.1 uncultured Clostridium sp. | reverse complement strand
TACTATTTTATATTCAAGAAAAATATCCTCAGTTTTTAAGCGAATATAATGAAATATATATCAAAGAAAATAAGCAATATTGGCATGATTTAGCTGAAGAAATAAAAAAATATTGTGAAAGCGATAATATAAATTACAAAAACTATTTTTATCATGAAGAATTAGTAAAGAATAAATAAATACGCTAAAATATTGATATATTGCCTCAAATATGATATTATGTATAAGCAGTTTCAAAAAAAGGAGAGTTAGTAATGGATTTAGAAAAACTATGCCAAGAATTTCATGCAAATTTGAAATTTCTTTATTGGCAAGCAATACAAGAATACGAAAAAGAAAAAACAAATGAAGATAAGAAACCAGAAGAAAAAGAGGCAATACTAAAAACATTACAAGATAAAAGTAAATATTATCAAGAAGCCTATAAAAAAATAGAAATATTACAAGAAAGAAGGCATTTAACATTAGTTGGAGAAAAAGGTGGTTATAGAGAAGCATATCGAAAAATGTTAAAAATAATTGGAGATAAATATCATACAGGTTATTCTTATACAAAGTTAAACATTATAGATGGGAAATATATTCATGATGGGCAATATAGTAGTCCTTATGCAAAAGAATGTATTGAAGAAACTATTAAAGAATTAAATGAATTATACAAAGATTATGGTATTGAAAGAAAAAAAGATACCAAAGAAGAACAAGAAAGATAACATGATTGGGTACAATAAAAAGATATTGAGAAAAAATTAATTATAAGATTAAAAAGAATTTGATTAAAAGTCAATGATTAAGCTGTAAGAAAGAATGTGATTAAAATCAAAAAAATAGTTGTTGCAACAAACAATACAAATAAGCTAAAAGAAATTAAAGAAATATTTAAAGAATATGAATTACTATCATTAAAAGACATAAATTGCAACATTGAAGTTGAAGAAAATGGTAAAACATTTGAAGAAAATGCTAAGAAAAAAGCAGAAGAAATAGCAAAAATAACAAATTTGCCAGTTTTAGCAGATGATAGTGGGTTATGTATAAAAGCTTTAAATGATTGGCCAGGGGTTTATACAGATAGGTTTTTAGGTAAAAATGCTACACCAGAGCAGAAAAATCAAGCAATACTAGATAAAATGAAAAATCTAAAAGAGGAAGAAAGAAGAGCAAAGGTAGTATGTGTTATGGCTTATTATGAAAATGGGAAATTTATAGTTGCAAAAGGAGAAGTAGAAGGTAGAATAGCTGGAGAATCAAGGGGAAAAGCAGGTTTTGGATTTGACCCGATTTTTGAAATTGAAAATGGAAAAACATATGGAGAAATATCTAAAGAAGAAAAGAACAAAATAAGTCACAGAAAAAAAGCACTAGAAAATCTACAAAAACAATTGACAAACCTTGTCAAATATGGTAAAATTTAAAAATGTAATCCGCTTAGTCAAGGCACCTAAATATTAACTTGTAATAGTTAATTGCCTGGAAATTAAGGATTAGCGAGTATACAAATAAGGGAGGTGCATTTTAAATGTACGCAATCATTGAAAGCTGTGGCAAACAATACAAAGTTGCACAAGGTGATGTAGTATTTTTTGAAAAATTAGATGCTAAAGAAGGTGGAAAAATCACTTTTGATAAAGTAATTTTAGTATCTGATGAAGGAAAAGTACAAATTGGAAATCCTTATGTAAAAGGTGTAAAAGTAGAAGGAAAAGTAATTTCACATGGTAAAGCTAAAAAAATCATTGTTTTCAAAATGAAACCTAAAAAGAATTATAGAAGAAAACAAGGACATAGACAACCATACACAAAAGTAGAAATAACATCAATAAAAACAACTACAAAAAAAGCTACAGAAAAATCTGCTGAAAAAGTAGAAGCATAATAAATAAGAAGTTAATAAAGGTACATAAAATAAAAAACTGAAAGGAGTGAAAAAAATGGCTCATAAAAAAGGTCAAGGTAATGTCAAGAATGGTAGAGACAGTGAATCTAAAAGACTAGGTGTAAAAAGAGCAGATGGACAATTTGTTTTAGCAGGAAATATATTAATAAGACAAAGAGGAACAAAAGTACATCCAGGAACAAATGTTGGAAAAG
>CATLUC010000009.1:9017-25916 GCA_950059165.1 uncultured Clostridium sp. | reverse complement strand
ACAGCTTCAAAAGCAGAAGCTTAAAATTTTAGAATAGTTATGTTATAACGAACATATACATAAAGCTTGTCTATATAGAACAAAACTGAAAGGAGTGAGAAGAGCATGGCTCATAAAAAAGGTCAAGGTAGTAGCCATAACGGTAGAGAGAGTGAATCTAAACGTCTTGGTGTAAAAAGAGCTGATGGTCAATTTGTATTAGCAGGAAATATCTTGGTAAGACAAAGAGGAACTAAAATGCACCCAGGTACTAATGTGGGAAAAGGTAGTGATGACACACTATATGCATTAGTAGATGGAACAGTAAAGTTTGAAAGAAAAGGAAGAGATAAAAAACAAGTAAGTGTTTACCCAGTAAACCAATAGACAGTTTATTAAAAGTGCTAGAAATGGCACTTTTTCTATAAATACAAATAAGTATTAAAGGTTTATAGGTAAAACCATTAAAAACCTAAATATATTATGTAAGGAATGAGAAAAAATGGCAAAAATTGTAGAAGATATTTCAAGAACATTTAACGAATTTTTATTACTACCAAATTTAACAGATGAAAGATGTATACCTAGTAATGTAAGCCTAAAAACACCACTTGTAAAATACAAAAAAGGAGAAGAAGCAAAATATTATGCAAATGTACCAATGGTATCTGCTATTATGCAATCTGTATCAGGTGAACAAATGGGAATTGCCTTAGCTAGAGAAGGTGGAGTTGCATTTATATATGGTTCACAATCAATAGAATCTCAAGCAAGTATGGTAAGGCACGTAAAAAAACACAAAGCAGGCTTTGTAGTTAGCGATTCAAACGTAAAATCTGGAACATCATTAAGAGAAGTTATTGAATTAGTTAGACAAACAGGACATTCAACAGTAATTATAACAGATGATGGAACAGCAAGAGGTAAATTTATTGGATTAGTTACAGATAAAGATTATAGAATTACTAGAGATAGTTTTGAAGAGCCAATAGACAAATTTATGACACCAAAAGAAAAAGTAATATGGGCAAAAGAAGGAACAAGCTTGTCAGAAGCAAATGACATGATATGGGAAAATAAAATTGCATGTTTACCAATTTTAGATGATGAAGAAAGACTAAAATACTTAGTATTCAGAAGAGATTATGAAGAAAGAAAAAACAATCCAGAATCTCTACTAGATGAAAATAAAAGATACATTGTAGGAGCAGGAATTAACACAAGAGATTATGAAGAAAGAATTCCAGCATTAGTAGAAGCAGGTGTAGACCTAATTTGTATGGACTCTTCTGATGGATATTCTATTTGGCAAAAAAATACTATTGACTTTGTAAGAGCAAAATATGGAGATAGTGTTAAAATAGGTGCTGGGAATGTAGTAGATGCAGAAGGATTTAGGTATTTGGCAGATGCAGGAGCAGACTTTATAAAAGTTGGTGTAGGTGGTGGTTCTATTTGTATCACACGTGAAACAAAAGGAATAGGCCGTGGACAAGCATCTGCACTAATAGATGTAATAGAAGCAAGAAATAAATATTTTGAAGAAACAGGAGTGTATATTCCAGTATGTTCAGATGGTGGAATTGTACATGACCATCACATAACTATTGCACTTGCATTAGGAGCAGATTTTGTAATGATGGGAAGATATTTTGCAAGATTTGACGAAAGCCCAACAAGAGTTATTAAAAAAGGAAATGCATTTGTAAAGGAATATTGGGGAGAAGGTTCTAACCGTGCTAGAAACTGGCAAAGATATGACATGGGAGGAGACAAAAAACTTTCTTTTGAAGAAGGTGTCGACTCTTACATACCTTATGCAGGAACTTTAAAAGATAACTTAGCAATAACAGTTGCAAAAATAAAATCAACAATGTGTAACTGTGGAAGTGTTACAATTCCAGAATTCCACGAAAAAGCAAGATTAACTCTAGTGTCAGAAGTAAGCATTGCAGAAGGAAGCGCACATGATGTAATATTAAAAGAAATTGATAATCAATTTAAATAAAAGCTTTACCTTGATTAAATGCAAAAAATATGTTAATATTATACATGAAACATGCAGTAGGATTCATGAAAGGAGAGATCATGCACCATGCACCAAAGGATATACATAAGACCGAGAGAACTAGTCGTAAGGATGATGGGCTCTTATACTTATGGTACTGCAAATACTGCAGATATAGAATATGGAGGCTTTGATTTAAGACAAATATCTGATAAGCCTCCAATAAGTCTCCAAGAATGGATAAAAAAATGTCGCAGTTAGCGACATTTTTTATGGTCATTTTTCAATAGGTTCTGTACAATACCAGTAATAACTTCCATCCAAATTTTTCTTAAAAGTATGTTTATAAAAACCAGTATTTGAAGTAGTTTTTTCCATATTTTCTAAATCTTCATGAACATGAGTATAATTATCATAAATATAAATTTCATTTTCACTTTGTTCAGCTTTTTTTATTGCGAAACTAGAAGATTCCCAAGGAGTTGAACCACCACCTTGATAAGAATAGCAGTCATAAATGCCATCTTTATAATCAATAGCTTCAGTAAAATAAATAGGACAACTTTCATGAACAATTGAATCAGATGGTCCAAAAATCTCTTTTGCTTTTTTCTCTACAGTTTCCTTTTTAAATAATGTATGTGTAATTGGCATACCATATTCATTTTCTGTAGTTGTTTCATAAATATCTGAATATTCTAAATTAGTAAAAACAGTCATTAATTTTAATCTATTATCAATAGTCTCATTAGTAATTTTTTTATCTAAATAAACTAAATTTTCTTCATAATCGCTTTTCTTTAATATATAGTTATAAAGCTTTTGGATTAAATCACTAGATATATCAATGCTTTCTACCTTTGGAACTACTACATTTTCTTTTGGTGTGTTATTTATGGCATCTGAATTAGAATTAGTATTTGTATTAGAGTTAGCATTAGCATTAGTATTAATATTAGTGTTTGTGTTTGTAGGAATATTAGACTTTGCAATTGAATTACTATTGTTACTTTTAATTATAGAGTTATTAATATAATATAAGAATATACTAGATACTACAATAATTAAAAGTAGAAACAGCAAAATAACGATGGTTAATCTTAATTTTATTGGTTCCTTCTTTTGTTTCATAATAATCACTTCTTTCGTTAATACTTAATTTAAGTTATAACACTTTATATAAATAAATGTCAATATATTATTTATGTTATTTCTAGTACATAAATGTCATATTTGGGACACTTTTTTTGAAATGTTTTATGCAAACATACACACTAAAAACGTTTTTTAAAATGAATATAAAGTTGACAGAACTCGCATTTATGTGTAAAATAAAATTAGAGGATAATGATGAAGGAGATTGTATAATGACAAAACATAAGAAAAAAATAGTAATTATAGTAATGTCAATAATAATATTCTTAAGTTATTTATTATCTGTATTAAAAGTTGAAGCAGTAGAAAAAAACCACGCAGAACAAACCCAATATAAAGATTGGAGTGAACTAACAGAATTAGACAAAGCTTATTCTTATTCAAGAATATTTTATAATGAAAATACGGAGGTAAAAATCCTAAAAAATGATGGAACACTAACAGAACAAACAAGATGGATAAATGGATTATATAACCCACAAATGCATCTTCACGAAGGAGATGAATTAATAGTATTGATAACAAATTGTGCAATTAACGAAAAGGAACAGGCTTTAGATGTAGTTATAAAACTAAATAATATAAATGAATGGCATGAAAAAAGTGATGGAATATATATAGAATTGGCATCTGATTATAAACTTGCATCTCAAGACAAGCCAGGTATGTATGATTATATAATTGAACCTGACATAGGAAATCTAATTGTTTTTGGTCTTCATGCACGTCAAGCTGATTGTAATTTTACTATAACTTACTATATATCAGGTACGTATAGTTATGATAAAGAAAATAATAGAGAAAGAGGTATATTTGGAGATATTACTTGCATTAACGGTTATTATTATGATGTAGATACATGGAGCACTACCTTTAAAAATAGGTTTTTACAAGGAAATGAAGGACTATCACCTAATGTAGGAAAGTCAACAATTTATTATAACAAAAATAAAACTTCTACAAGTGAAACCTATATACATTTGCAAGAAATAGATAATGGAATAGCAGCTGAAAAAGGATATATAGCTGAAGGAAATGATACTGCAGGGGATTGGTATCAATCAGCTGCTTATGTTGCAACAACAAATATAAATAATTCAACTTATAGTTTTAAATATGGTGGACAGGGCTGTGGTATTTTTTATAAATTTATGTCCCCATATCCGTTAACTGTCAGACAAGAATTTTATAAAATAAAATTATATACAGCAGATGGTAATATGATAAATTCAATAGAACTAAGAGATGGAAAAGCAATAAGTGAATTGAAAGACTCGTTTATAACAGATGCAATTTATTTGATTGCAGATAATGAAATAGTACAAGGTTCTCGAATAGAGATAGAAACGAAAATTAAGGTAAAAAACAATTCAGCTTTACCATGTAAAAATCTAGCAATAGAACAAAAATTAGCAGGTGGGTTAGTTTGTAATACAGATGGTTGGGAAACTGATGGGGAAATAGCAACACTACGTGTATATGGAGATGAGAATAGCCCAGTAATTGCCCCATATGGTGAATATGAAGTTTTTATGGTAGCTAGCAGGTTGCTTGCAAGTCGAGAATATGAATTTCAAAATGCAGTTATAGCATATGAAATCAATGGAAAAATAGAAGCAACAAGTGAGCAAGGACTTTCAGAAACAATTAGAATAATACCACCATTTGGAAAAACAAGAAGAATTTGTATCGTGCTAGTTGGGGGTAGTATGATAGCAATGGTTATTATAATTAGAAAATTCATATATAGTAGAATATACAAGAAAGGATAGGAGATAATATGCAAATAATTTATCATGGTAGTTATTGTGAAATAAAAGAACCTAAAATAATAGAAGGAAAATATACTAAAGATTTTGGAAAAGGATTTTATTGTAATATATTATCAGAGCAAGCCAACAAATGGGCTAAAAAATATGATACACCAGTTATTAATATGTATGAATACAATGAAAATAATAAATTGAAAATTAAGAATTTTATAGTTATGACAGAAGAATGGCTAGATTTTATAATTGACTGTAGAAGAGGAAAATCTCATAATTATGATATTGTTATTGGTGCAATGGCTGATGACCAAGTATATAATTATATTACTGACTTAATGGATGGAATAATTACAAGAGAAGCCTTTTGGGAACTTGCAAAATTTAGATATCCAACACATCAAATTGCATTTTGCACAAAAAGTGCATTAGAATGTATAAAATTTGTTGGAACAAAGGAGATGTAGGTTATGGGAGAACCACAACAAGAAAATGATTTGTTTTTTACTTGTAGCTTAATTGAATATATTGCAAGAAAAACAAAAAATACCAAAAAATATGTAGTAGAAAAATTGAGAAAAGAGAATATAAAAAAATAGATAATTATAATAGTAGCATGTATTATGAAAATCTAGATTATATATATGAATGCTTTATTCAAGAAAAAATAATCTAACAAAAATCTCATTTTTTAATGAGATTTTTTATTTGCATACTTGATTATCCCCAAGATACATGATAGAATGAGAAAAAACACGAGAGGAATGTAATTAAAAATGATAATAAGTTTTGATATTTGGGACACCATAATAAAAAGAAAATGCCATCCAGAAGAAACAAAATTACACACAGCCAAATATATTATATTAAAATATGAAAAAAACTTAAAAGAAGAATACAAAGACATATATAAAATACTAAAACAAAGAAACGAAATCGAATACAATCTATGTCAAGAAGAAAAACAAAAAGGAAATGATGATGAATGTACAATAGAAGATGTACTAAATAGATTACAACAAGAAATAATGAAAGAGCAAATACCAAACATAGTAGAAGAATTAGTAAAAGAAGAAATAGAACAAGAAAAAAGAGTAATATATATAAACCCAGAAATTTTGCCTATATTTGAAAAATACAAAGACTTAAAAAAATATTGCATATCTGATTTTTATATGGGGGCAAAGGAATTACAAGAATTATTAGACCATTTAAAAGTACCTGTAAAAATAGAAAAAATATACAGTTCAGCAGATTATAAGCTAAACAAAAGGACAGGAAATTTATATAAAAAAGCTGAGGAAGAGCTAGGGATTAGCCCAAAAGAGCATATTCATGTAGGGGATAATATCTATTCAGACATAGAAATGGCGAAAAGCCTAGGGATTGAAACAATTAAAACAACTAAAACAGAATTTAACTTTACACCAAAAGAAGAAAGACCATTGGAATTTGACTTATCAAAATTAAAAAGTAAAGACCCTTATATTAATGCAGGATTAGACCTAGCACCATTATTATATTTCTTTGTTTATAGTATAGTAGAATATGCAATAAAAAATAACATACCAAAAGTCTACTATTGTACACGAGAGGGAGAAACATTCATAAAAATCCATGAAATTATAAAACAAAGTAATCCATTCGGTGGGGTTAAAGTGCCAAATAGCGAAACAATAGAAGTTAGTAGAATGGCAACATTTAGCGCATCTTTAAAAGAATTTTCTATTCCAGAATTGTTACGCTTATGGTCACAATACAGAGAACAAAGTATGAAAGCATTATTTAAAACTTTAGCAATAGATATAAAACCATACCAAAAATTCATGGACAAATATGGACTAGACATAGAAGAAGAAATAATAGCACCTTGGTTTGATTTAAGAGTTCAAAATTTATGTGATGATAAAGAATTTACAAATGAAATAAACCAAGAACTAAAAAGAAAGAAAGAAGAATTGTTAGAATACTTACAAAAAGAAAAAGGAATTACAAATAATGATGAAACAATATTTTTAGTAGATATTGGGTGGAGAGGTACAATACAAGATAATTTAGCATATATATTAACAAACAAACAGATAGATGGATATTATTTAACATTATATGATTTTTATAACTTACAACCGAAAAACACTAAAAAAATAAGTTTTATAGATGATACAAGCATAAGAAATAATGAAGTTGCAAGTATGCTTACATTACTAGAATGGATATACAACCCAGGTACAGGAAGTGTTACAGGATATAAACAAGGTGGGGCAATAAGAAAAGCAAAAACAGAAGAAATTGACATTGTAAAAAAATATATAATGCCATTACAAGAGGGAATGTTTAAAGGTGCAAAAGAAATAAATGAATATATGAAATACCACCCATATGAAGCAAAAGAAACTAAACAATATATATATAACTTGCTAAAAAATACAAAAGCAAATCCAAGTAAAGAGTTGATAGAAGCATATTACAGTATGGTATTTAACGATACTTTTGGAACAGATAAATACGTAGAAAAAGAGGGAAAATTGTCTACTTTAGATAGACTAAATATTTTCAAATGTAGAAATATTCTAAGAGATGAAACTTGGAAAGAGGCATTTATAATTCATAATAATATTGGTTATATGAATATTTTGCTAAATTTTAAATCTATAATAAGGAAATTGCTAGGGAAAGACTAGTACGTTATGCATAATTTTATTTAGCAAAGTATAAGTAAACCAATTAGATTTGTGCCTTAGGAGGAAAAATGGAAAATTATATTTTATTATATGGAGATAAAAAGCCAGAAGATAATATGTGTATAACAAATATGTTTAAAAACTCAAAACCAATTCACTTAGGGTGGACAGATTTTGACCATAATCATAACTTAGGAATAGTAGAACAAGCTATTCAAAATGATGTAAAACAAATTATTTTTAGTGGCTTAGAAATTGGTTGGGACAAGCTAATAAAAGAAGTAAAAGAAAAAAATCCAAATATAAAAATAAAAGTTATTTGCAATACCCAAGATAGCCTTTTATATTATGATTATGAAAGAAAAAACTTCTTTAGATTATTAGAATTAGCAAAAGAAAAGCAAGTTTATGATATAGCCTTTTTAAGAAAAGGACAATATGAAACTTATAAAGGTTTAGGATATAATTGCGTATACTTAAAAGAAAACTATATTTTAGAAGAAGACAAAAGACAAGAAATTAAATTATCAAATAATAAAATAGATTTAGGAATTTATCCATTAAACTACACTTGGGATAAAAACATATTCAACCAATTATGCATAGCAAAATTTTTAGAAAACTGTAATCTAAATTACAATAGGCTAGAAGAAAGAATGGAAGATTTCCTAGAAACAATGAAAATTCAAAGTACAAAACAACAAATAGAAAAAATAGAAGATACAGAATTAATAAAAAAAATAATCCAAAATGATGCAATAGTTGCAACATCATTTACAGATTATATGCATCCAGTATTTTGGATTAGTATGGAACTTGGAATTCCTTGTCTTATTGGAAATCATGCAGACTTTTTAGAAGAAGAGTTAAAACAATATGTAGTAACAAAAGAGGAAGATAACCCAATAACAAATGCAAAAATGGTTAAAAATATGATAGAAAACAAAGAAAAAATACAGGGGTTGTATAAAATGTGGAAACAAGAATACAATAAACAAGCAAAAGAGCAGTTAGAAGAGTTTATTGAAAAATAGTATTAGTGAAGTTCCATAAGTTTATATGGCTTGTTATAATAAATTCTGTATATAAAGTTTATCATAATAATAAGAAACAAGAAAGGAAGAGGATTTTGCAAAAAGAAAAAAATTTTCTAAAAAGTTTTATAAAAAAAGATGGAATAATATATAAAATCTTAAGCAAATTATATCATTTTTTAAGTACCTTCAAATATAAAATAACACATGGAAAAGAAGTAAAAGAACAAAATAAAAAATACAGTAAAAAAGTAGAAGAGGCAATAGAAACAATAAAAAAATACAAGAAAAAAGAATATATCGTATTTTATAATCCAACTTGGCTAGGTGTTGCAGCATCTACAATAGGTTTGTTTAAAAATAATGTACCATTAGAGCATATATACAAAAAAAGTGATATAAAAAAAATAGCCAAAACAATTAGCGAAAATGAAATAAAATCTGTTATATTTAGCCAAATTTGTGATGGTTGGACAAATACAATAGAAGAAATAAAAAAAATAGACCCTAAAATCAAAATAAAAGTAATTTGGCATGGCAATTGTTATGAATACTTTTCAGATTTTACTTGGAATTTAAACAAAGAAGTAATGAACCTTTATAAACAAGAAAAAATTGATTGTTTTGCATTTGTAAGAAGCACCATGTATGAATTCTATAAAAAAGCAGGCTTTAAATCTTATTATTTACAAAATAATGTACATAAAGAAAATAGAGGAAAAATATCAAAATGTCAAAATGAAAAAATCAAAATAGGAATTTATAATGCTGACACAAGAGAACTAAAAAATATTTACACAGCTCTAAGTGCTATGAAACAAGTGCCAAACAGTATTGCAGATGTAGTTCCAATAAATGAGGGTGCAAAGCAATTTACAAAAATATTAGGATTAGAAACAACAAGTGTAGATGATTATATTCCAAATGATGAACTAATGAAAAGAATTCAAAAAAACAATATAAATATTTACCCTACATTTACAGAAAATTCACCAATGTTTCCAATAGAAAGTTTTGAAATGGGTGTGCCATGTTTATTAGGAAATAATAATGATTATTTTGTAGGAACTAAACTAGGGGAATATGTAATTTTAGAAAAAGAAGATGATGCAAGCTACATTAAAGATAAAATAATTAAAACACTAGAAAATAGAGATGAAATTATGAAGTTGTACCAAGAATGGAAAAAGGATTTTGATAACAAATGTGAAAAATTAGTAGAAGAATTTATTATGTTTTAGACAATATTATCAAATTTTATACAAGGTTTAATATATTATTTTTGTAGTACTGCGTAAGCGACCAAACGAGTGAAACGAGTGCGATTAGAGCAACCTACCTTAGAAAATATTAAACCTTGAAAAAAAACGACAAATTACTAAAAATCAAAAAATAGGAGGAGAAAGAAATGGACAAGATAGCTGTATTAATACCATGTTATAACGAAAGCAAAACTATAAAAAAGGTAATTGAAGATTTTAAAAAGGAGATTCCAAAAGCAACAATTTATGTGTATGATAATAATTCAAAAGATGGAACAGACAAAATTGCAAGGGAAGCAGGAGCAATAGTTCGCTATGAAAGAAAACAAGGAAAAGGGAATGTAATTAGAAGTATGTTTCGTGATATAGATGCTAAATGCTATATTATGACAGATGGGGATGATACATATCCAGCAGAATATGCAAAAGAAATGTGCAATGCTGTATTAGAAAGAAATGCAGACATGGTTATTGGTGATAGATTATCATCTACATATTTTACTGAAAATAAAAGACCATTCCATAATTTAGGAAATGTATTAGTAAGAAAATTAATAAACATGATATATAAAAGCGATATTAGAGATGTTATGACAGGATATAGAGCTTTTAGTTATCAATTTGTAAAAACTTTTCCAGTTTTATCTAAAGGATTTGAAATTGAAACAGAAATGACAATTCACACATTAGACAAAAACATGGGGGTAGAAAATGTTATTATAGAATATAGAGATAGACCAGAGGGAAGTGAGTCTAAATTAAACACTTATTCAGATGGTTTTAAAGTATTAAAAACAATAGGAATGTTATATAAAAATTATAGACCATTATCATTTTTTACATGGGTAACTATTTTATTAGCTATAATAGGACTAGCCTTCTTAGTTCCTGTTTTAATAGATTATATACAAACAGGATTGGTGCCAAAAATGCCATCATTTGTTGCAAGTGTGTTTTTCTTTATTTGTAGTATACAGTCATTTTTTGGTGGATTAATATTACAAACAATGGTAAAAAGAAGTAAACAAGACTTTGAAATACAACTAAATCAATATGCAGATAAGTATAAAGAACTGAATAAAGAGTAGATATATTTACTAAAATGTAAAAATATACAAAAATCGCTTTATTCGCTTGTATTTTGGAAATAAAACCAAAACTAAGATTAAAAGGTGTAAAGAAAAATGGAAACTAAGAATAAGTTAAACAAAATAGGATTAGCAGTTTTAGCCATAATAACTACAATTTTTATTAGTGTAGATGTAGTAAATGGTTCCTTTCACATGATTGGAAATGACTTTAAGTGGATTATTGTTGTAGCTATTTTATATATTTTATTTAATAAAGCAACGCAAAACAGTTCAAAAAGGCTAATAATATGTTCAAGCATATTTGGCTTAATCACTTCAGTTTGCTATATAACAGGCTATACTGCTGAAAGGTATTTAGTAGATAATTTATATATTTCCAAAAAAGAAATGTTATTACTTCTTTTCAAATTAGAAGTATGTTTTGTAACAATAACTTCGGTTGCGATGGTTATAATGAAAAGCTTGCCAAACGCCATACAAAAAATAAGAGAAAAGAAAGAATATTCATTTTTTACAGCAAACAAAAAATCAATATTAATAGTAGCAATAATTTTATTTATTGCTTATTTGCCATATTTACTATACTATTATCCAGGAAATGTATTGATAGATTCAACAGTGCAAATTATGCAAGGAATGGGAGATTGGGAACTTACCACACACCATCCACCAATACACACGGGTCTAATTACTTTATGTGTAACTTTAGGTGGAATTATAGGAAGTTATAACTTTGGTGCATTTATATATACATTATTACAAACACTTATAACTTGTGCTTTATTCTCTTTTGCAATTTTTTATATGGCAAAAAAAGAAGTACCAGTTCCAATTAGAGTTTGTAGTCTACTTTTTTATGCATTATGTCCAACAATATCATTTTTAACAATAACAATGTACAAAGATATTCCATTTGCTCTAGCAATGTTGGCACTTACAATTTGTATGACAGAAATAGCAACAAATTTAGAGAATTTTATGAAACATAAATTAAGAATAGCACTTTTTATATTAGCTGTATTTTTAGTAGCAATCTTTAGAAATAATGGCTTATATGCTATGATATTAGCCTTACCAATTATTATGGTAATGATAAAAAAATACAAAGTAAAAATAGGGCTAATGATTGTGACAGGAATAACTGTATGTATGATAGTAACAGGACCAATTTATAACTTATGTGGAATAGGAAAAGGGTCATCAAAAGAAGCATTTTCAGTTATTTTACAACAATTTGCAAGACTTACAAAATTTAAAAATGAAGAATTAACTAAAGAAGAAAAAGAAGCAATAAATAAATACCTACCAGTTGGCAATTTGGCTGAACTTTATAACCCAGTATTTTCAGACCCAGTAAAGCATCAATTTTCAGATGAAGCATTTGCACATGACAAAACAACTTTAATAAAAACATATTTGCAATTAGCAATAAAATACCCAATGCATACAATAGCATCTATTATATGTAATTCATTTGGATATTATTACCCTAATACATTAGGTTGGGGAGTTTATACAGGTGTAAATGAAGAATGTTTTGCAGATAAAAATGTAGATTATGGAATTTGTGAAAAGCCTTTAGTAAATTTTGGATTTTTAGACAAAGTAAATGAATTTGTAAATAGCAGAAACATTCCTATTATTAGTATGTTTTTAAGTATAGGATTTCTATTTTGGGTATTGGTTTTTGGTATAATATATTGTATTTACGAGAAAAGATATAATTTGCTAATAATTTATGTGCCAATTTTATGTATGTGGCTTACAATACTTGCATCACCAGTGTTTGGAGAACCAAGATATGTGTATAGCTTATTTACTTGTTTGCCATTACTAATTGGAATAAGTTTAAAAAAATCTGATAATTTGAATTTAGATAAGTAATAACAAAATTTATTATATTTTATAAAAATACTAATAAATTTTGTAAGTAATATTGCTAAATATAAATTATAACAATATGTTAATAAATTAGAAAATGGAGAATTAGTATGCCAAAGGTAAGTAGTATTGTGCCAGTCTATAATACAGAAAATTATATTGAAAAATGCTTACAAAGTCTTGCAAAACAAACAATGCAAGATTTTGAAATTATTATTGTAAATGATGGCTCAACAGATAATTCAGAAGCTAAAATAAATAAGTTCATACAAGAACATCAGAAATTAAATATAACATATTTAAAAAAAGAAAATGGGGGATTGGCTAGTGCTAGAAATTATGGAGTACAATATGCAAAAGGAGAATATCTATCATTTATTGATTCAGATGATTACATCGAAGAAAATTTATATAAAGATTTAGAAAAATATATGGAAGAGGAAATAGATGTTATAAAATTTAAAATGCAAACAGTAGATGAAGAAGGTAAAATCATAGAAAAGTTAGATGGACCTGTTTTTGAAAAATGTACAGGAGAAGAGGCTTACCAAAAATTATGTACTTTTGACTTATTTCTTGACCCAGCTTGTATCTATTTATATAAAAGAGAATTTTTTAAAAAAAACAATTTTCAATATAAGCTTAGATATCATGAGGATTTTGGATTAACTTCTCTAATTATAATACAAGCAAAAAGCTTTGTATCTACTGATAAATATGGTTATTATTATTTGCAAACACAAAATAGTTTAACAAGAAAGAAAAATTATGAAACAGATATTAATAGAGCAAAAGATGTATTAAAACATTATGATAATATGTTACAAAAAATAGAAAGTTATCAAATTCAAGAAGAAACAAAAGAAATAGTAAAAAGATATTATACAAATGGTGTATTATTAAAAGCAAATGATTTAAAAGGGGCAGAATTATTGCAGAGAAATTAAGAAAAGAAAGTTATATAAAAATATAAAACCTGAAAATTTAAAGCAATTAGTAAAAAGAAATTTGCTTAAGTTTGATGTTAAAGTATACCTAAAAATAAGATAAATACTGTTACAATTTAAGTGAAAATATAATTACTACTTATATAAATATTTATATATTAACCGTTTAGATTAATTTAATGTTTCACTAAAACGGTAACTAAATACTTAGAAAGGAAAGCTATACATGGTAAAAATAAGTGTAATAGTACCAATTTATAATGTGGAAAAATACTTAGAAGAATGCCTAGAAACATTGGTAAACCAAACATTAGGGGAAATAGAAATCATTTTAGTAAATGATGGTTCAAAAGACAATTCAGAAAAAATAGCAAAACAATACAAAGAAAAATACCCTAACAAAATTATATATTTAGAAAAAGAAAATGGAGGTTTATCAGATGCTAGAAATTTTGGCTTGCCTCATGCAAAAGGTGAATATATAGCCTTTTTAGATTCGGATGATTATGTAGAATTAGCTATGTATGAAGAAATGTATAAAATAGCCAAAAAAGAAAATAGCGATATGGTAGAATGTGATTTTTATTGGGAATATCCAAATAAAACTAAAATTGACACAGGGCTTATATATCATGGAAAACAGGAAGCTTTAGAAAAAATTAGGGTAGTTGCTTGGAATAAATTAATAAAAAGAGAACTTTTAGAACAAACTAAAATTCAATTTCCAAAGGACTATTTATATGAAGATGTAGAATTTACATATAAATTGATACCATATTGTAACAAAATTTCTTTTGTAAAAAAGCCATATATTCATTATAGGCAAAGAGAAAATTCTATTGTAAATAAACAAAATGAAAGAACTAAAGAGATATTTGATGTTTTAGAACATGTGATTAAATTTTACAAAGAAAACAATTTATTTGAAACTTACAAAGATGTATTAGAATATATATATACTAGATATTTGCTTTGCAGTTCTTTGCTTAGAATGGTGAAAATACAAGATAAAAATATAAGAAGAGAATTATTAAATAAAACTTGGATAAACTTAAATACTAAATTTCCTAATTGGAAGAAAAATAGGATTTTGAAACAAGCAAATGGTGGTAAAAATTTATATATGAAAGCAGTAAATGGTTTTACATATCCTGTTTTTTGTAAGATTTTAAGTAAAATATAAAGGAGGAAAATATAATTATGGAAACAGACAAAATAGAAGTAACAATTGAAACATATAACAATATTGTTGAGGAGTATACAGAGTATTATAATTCAAAAGGGTTAAATGGAAATGTTCAATTTCAAGTGGAAATAGATTATTTGATTTCACAATTAGAAGAAAATGCAATAATTTTAGATGCTGGAACAGCGATAGGAGATTATCCTAAATTCTTAACAGAGAAATGTAATAAAAACTTTAATGTTATAGGCATAGATACATCAGAAAATATGCTAAAAAAAGCAATAAAAAATGCACCAAAAGCAAAATTTGAATTGATGGATATTAGGGATATTAAATTTAATAAGAACAGTTTTAATGCAATAATTTGTTTTGCTACTCTAATTCATGTCAATGATGAAACGTGTTTAAAAGTGTTAGATAAATTTAATGAATTATTAAAAGATAATGGAATAATTGCTATAAATGTTATGGAATGTAATAATAAAGAAAGAGATATATTTATACAAGAGCCTTTTAATCCAAAATATAAAACATATTTCAATAGATATTCAAAAAAGTTTTTTATTGATTACTTTACTGCTAATAATTATACTATAGAAAAAATATATGATAATAAAATACTTGACGAAGTATCAGTAGGAAAGGATTTAATAGGAACTAATGAATTTACTATAATTGTAAGAAAAAGTAAATAGAATATATAGTAAAGTTTGGTCAGAGAAAGGACTAATTATGGAAAAGATTTTATTTGGAATTACCAGTTTAACTTTAGGTGGGGCAGAAAGAGTATTAGTAGACTTAGCAAATGAATTATCAAAAAAATATGAAGTAACTATTTTTACAATTTATGCAAATGGAGAACTAGAAAAACAACTAAATAACAAAATCAAAGTAAAGACCTACAAAAAATGTGCTTATGCTAAATTGCAAACCTTGCGAAAACATCTTATTCCATTAAAAATATTATTTTTACAAAAGTCAATTTATAAAAAATATATCAAAGAAAATTACAAAGCAGAAATCGCATTTTTAGAAGGACCAATAACAAGGCTATTTAGTACTAAAAATAACAATACAAAAAAAATAGCATGGGTTCATAATGACATATCAAAAGTATTTGGAACAGGCATAAAAGCTAAGCTAAAACAAAAAGTTGATAAAACAATATATAAAAAATATGATACTCTAGTATTTGTAAGTAAAGACAATTTAGCAAGCTTTGAAAAAGTTTATAAAAACAAAAATCAAGAAAGACAAGTTATATACAATTACCTAAATGCTGAAAATATAATAAAAAAAGCAGAAGAAAAAATAGAAGAAAATTGGGAAGATGGTAGAATTCATTTTGTTAGTGTAGCAAGACTGGTAAAACAAAAGGGGCTAGAACGTTTAATTAAAGTACATAAAAGGCTAATACAAGAAGGATTAGACCATAAATTTCATATTATAGGCGATGGTGAAGAAAAAGAGAAATTAGAAAAATTAATAAAAGAAAATAAATTAGAAGAAACATTTGAATTGTTGGGAAAAAGAGAAAATCCTTATCCATATATAAAAAAGGCAGATTATTTTTGCTTGTTTTCTGAATTTGAGGGATATGGTATGGTAATTGGAGAAGCAAAAATTTTGAATAAACCGATTTTAATTACTAATACAGCAGCAAGAGAGGCAGTGCAAAATTACCAAAATAGTAAAATAGCAGAAAATTCAGAAGATGGAATTTATGCAGTTCTAAAAGAGGTTATAACAAGCAAAGATGAACAAAAACAAAAAGAAAACCTAAAACCATACGAAAATGAACAAATTATATGTGAAATTACAAAAATGTTAGAGAAGGCCTAAAAATAATTACAATTTTGGCGTCGTCAAACTGCATTTGAAATTTAATCAATGCACAATTAGTACGCCT
>CATLUC010000009.1:0-9007 GCA_950059165.1 uncultured Clostridium sp. | reverse complement strand
ATTTCAAACTTGTTTTCCTAGCCAAAATTTAATTCTTTTACAACCTAAGTAAGAGAAGAAATGGAGTAAAAATGAAAATATCAATATTAACACCAACTTACAACAGAGCCAATTTGCTAAGCAATTTATATCAAAGTTTATTAAAAAATAAAATAGATGGAATAGAAATAGAATGGCTTATTATGGATGACAGCTCAACAGATGATACAAAAGAGCTAATCAAACAATGGGCACAAGAAAACAAAATTGGAATTTTATATAATGAACAAGAACATCAAGGCAAAATGGTAGCAATTAATAATTTAGTAGAAAAAGCAACAGGTGATGTAATTATAGAATGTGATTCAGATGATTATTTTACAGATGAAGCTTTTAGTATAATAAAAAAAACTTGGCAAGAAAATAAAAATAGAACTAATTGCTATGCAATGTGCTTTTTGAAATATAATTCAAACAATGAAAATATGGGAAGAAACTTCCCTAAAAAAGAAACAACAATGTTTGATTTATATTTTAAAGATGGGGAAACAGGGGAAAAGGCATTAGTATTTTTCTCTAAAATTAGAAAACAATATATACATAAATTAGAACAACAAGAAAAATTTGTTACAGAAGCTAGAATGTATCATGAAATGGATTTACAATATAAAATGATTTGTATCAATAAACCAATTATGATATGTGAGTATCAAGAAGATGGATATACAAAAAACGTAAAAAAACAATTTATTGAAAATCCTTTTGGATATTTTGAATATTTTAAAGAAATTTTTAGTCATGATATGAAAAATGTTACATTTAAGAAAAGGTTATATGTAATAAAACATTATATTTTATTTGGCTATCTTACTAAAGCAAAAAAGCCAGTTCAAAATGTGAAAGGAATATATAATAAGTTACTATATTTGTTGCTATATATACCAGGTGTAATAAAAACGAAGATGTATTATTGATGGAGGTAAGAGATGAAAATATCTACAAAAGGAAGATATGCTTTAAGGGTTATGATAGATTTGGCATTAAATAATAATGAAAAATATATAACTGTTAAAGAGATATCTGAAAGGCAAGAAATATCAAATAAATATTTAGAACAAATTATAGCAATGCTAACTAAGGCAGGATACCTAGAAACAGCTAGAGGAAATGCAGGTGGATATAAATTAGCAAGAAAGCCAAATGAATATATAATAGGAGATATATTAAAAGCTACTGAAGGGGAATTAATACCAATAGATTGCCTAACTAAAGAGGGAAAATGTGAAAGACAAGAAGCATGTAAAACACGTTCTTTTTGGAAAGGTCTAGATGATGTAATTAATGAATATGTAAATAGTAAAACATTAGAAGATTTAATAAAGTAGAAGCTAGTGTGTGAATAAAGCACATTAGTCTTTTTAGTTTCGATTTTTGCAATAACAAGGGTGGTAAGGTAATGGCTTAAGGTTAAAATAAATGAAGGATTTTGTGCATCTAAGCTTGCAACTAAAAAATTAAAGAAATCCTATTGACTTACTAGGAAATAAATGTTATAATTCCTACTATAACAATAGGAAAAGAGGAAAATAAGATGAATACTATATATTTAGACAATAATGCTACAACCAAAACAGATGAAGAAGTGGTAAAAGCCATGATGCCATATTTATTAGAGAGCTATGGAAATCCATCATCTATTTACAAAATTGGAAGAGAAAATAAAAAAGCTGTTGAAGATTCAAGAGAAAAGATAGCCAAAATTCTAAATTGCAATCCAAGTGAAATCTATTTTACATCAGGTGGAAGTGAAAGTGATAATACAGCAATTAGAGGAATTGCATATAGTTATAAAAACAAAGGAAACCATATTATTACATCTAAAATTGAACATCCAGCAGTATTAGAAACTTGCAAACAGTTAGCAAAAGAAGGCTTTGAAGTAACATATATAGGAGTAAATGAGAATGGAATAGTTGATTTAGAAGAATTAAAAAAATCAATAAAGCCAACAACAACACTAATTACAATAATGTTTGCAAATAATGAAATTGGAACTTTGCAACCAATAAAAGAAATAGGTAAAATTGCAAAAGAACAAAATATTATTTTTCATACAGACGCTGTACAAGCAGTAGGAAGTGTAAAGATAAATGTAAAAGAACTAAATGTTGATAGTCTTTCATTATCTGCACACAAATTTTATGGACCAAAAGGAATTGGGGTTTTGTATGTAAAAAAAGGAATACAGTTTAATAAATTTATAAATGGAGGACATCAAGAAAGAAATAAAAGAGCAGGAACAGAAAATGTAGCAGGAATAGTGGGTCTTGCAAAAGCAATGGAATTATCTTATCAAAATTTAGAAGAACACAACAATAAAATTAAAAAATTAAGAGATTATTATGTAGAACAAGTAAAAGAAAAAATACCATATATCAAGATAAATGGAGATATGGAAAAAAGGCTACCAGGAAACAGTAATATTTCATTTAGATTTATTGAAGGAGAAGGACTACTTTTAAATTTAGACTTAAAAGGAATTTGTGCATCAAGTGGTAGTGCTTGTACTTCTGGTTCACTTGACCCATCACATGTATTACTTGCAATAGGATTACCACATGAAATAGCACA
Source organism: uncultured Clostridium sp. (assembly GCA_950059165.1). Lineage (GTDB taxonomy): Bacteria > Bacillota > Clostridia > TANB77 > CAG-508 > CAG-269. The sequence goes on along the minus strand of CATLUC010000009.1, from coordinate 6,397 downwards.
TGGTTCTTTAAGAGTTTCAATAGGAAAATATAATACAAAAGAAGAAATTGACTATGTCGTAGAAAGTTTAGTAGAAATAGTAGGTAGATTAAGAGAAATGTCACCACTATATGAAAAATTTATGGAAGGAGAAAATAAATAATGGAATATTCAGAAAAAGTAGTAGAACATTATACAAATCCAAGAAATGTTGGAAAAATAGAAGATGCTTCTGGAATAGGAGAGGTCGGAAATCCTGTTTGTGGAGATATTATGAAAATGTTTATTAAAGTAGAAAATAACATTATAGTAGATGTAAAATTTAAGACTTTTGGCTGTGGTGCAGCAATTGCAACAAGCAGTATTTCAACACAAATGATAAAAGGAAAAACAATAGAAGAGGCATTAAAATTGAAAAACACAGATGTAGTAAATAATTTGGGAGGTTTACCACCTGTAAAATTACATTGTTCTGTTTTAGCAGAAGAAGCAATACATGAAGCTATTGCAGACTATTACAGAAAGACACGGACAATTAACAGAAGAAGAAATAAAACAATATTCTTTACAAATTGGTAAAAGTAAGCTATAATGTCAACAGACTTTACTGATGGAAACATCAGAGAAAGGAGGACTTTATGACTGGTTACGGTTTGATATACCTACTTTTGCAAGAAATCGCAAGACTGAAAGAAGAGATACAGGTATTGAAAGACAAACAAAACAGTAAAGAATAATCTTTATTGGTGAGGATGCTCGTTACATAGCCCTCATTATTTTTTTACAAAAAAAGAGTATGTGTCGTTACTCACATACTGAACTTATTTATGACTGGTTACATCACTTATAAGCTAATAGTATTATAACATGATTTTTTTTTAATGTCAAATACTATTCTTATTTTATACAAAAAGGATATGTATTATGCTAAACATTTTAAAAAATTTTTTGCAAAAAAGTGTTACTTTTTATAAAATAATGACAATATGTAAGTGTAAGATATCTTAAAATAAGGAGTTTAGGTCTAAATTGGAAAAACAAGAACTAATAAAGGAATATAAAGAAAAAGAAAAATTAAATATAGAAAAAATATATGAAAATTACTACAACTATGTATACACAATAGCAGTAAATTCAGCAAAACAACATTTAAAAGAAGAAGACATAGAAGAAATAATTGTAGACACTTTTCTAGTAGTATGGAAAAATAGAAACAAGCTTGAAGAAGATAGATGCATAAAGCCATATATAGCAGGAATAACTAAAAAACTAATACAAGAAAAAACTAGAAAAAGAAAAATGTACTTATATTTTACAAATTATGAAAATGAGACTGAAAATATAGAGCAAATGGATTTTATAGAAGAAGAAAGAGAAGAAATAACATTACTAAAAGATGTAATAAAAAAGTTAAAAAAGCAAGACAAAGATATACTAGAATTATATTATTATAAATCTATGAAAATAAAAGAAATTGCAAGTTGTTTAAACACATCAGAATTTACTGTAAAACAAAGGTTATACAGAATTCGAAAACGCATAAAAAAAGAAATTGAAAAGAAGGGAGGATATGGATGTGAAAAATAAAGAAGAAAATCTACAAAAATTAAAAGAAAAAATTATAATATCAAACCTTCTTGAGGAGGAAAAAATGGAAAATAAAACAAAAAAAGCATATATCATAAAACCTATTGTAGCAGCTTCAGTAATGCTAGTTTCACTATCAGGAATAGTTTTTGCAAAAGAAATATCAAACCAAATTTACAACAAATATTTTACAGGAGCAGGTGTTGAAAAAGCAATAAACCAAGGATATATAGAAAATCCACAAATGGAAGAGAATAATTCAGATACTACAATTGAAAATGAAGAAACAGGACAAATAATTGAAGATAATGAAACAAGTATTAAAGTTAGTGAATTAATTATGGATGACGTTACATTAAGTATGACATTTGAAGTTACATTATCAGATAAAGTAAAAGACATAATAACAGCAAATGAAGTAATAGAAATGAATTTCCCAAACATAGTGGTATATGATGAAAACAACATTGTACTAAGTACATCAAATGAAAACGAACTAGGTAAATTTAAAGAAAAAACGAAGATAGAACCAATAGATTTTGTAAATAGTGGATTAAACACATTTGTATCAGAAAAAAGCAACAACACAATTAAAATAATACATAATTTTTATACAGGAGGAGAAAGCATATACCCTAAAAGCAAAGAATTAAATATATTTGTAGACAGAATAAAAGTATCAAAAGACGAAACAGTAATGGGTGACGAAGAAATTACAATAAGAGGTAATTGGAATTTTAAAGTTGATGTTCCAGAAAAAATGTATAATAGGCAAAATATTATATATACACAAAAAAGCACATCAAATAAAGATTTCAATGTTCAATCAGCAGTAGTATATAATACTGGTATGGAAATAGGAATGAAGTTTAAAGCAGAAAAACGAAAATCATTTAGAGATATCGAATCAAGCATTAGTGAAGAATTAGAATTTTTTTGGAGCTTAGATAAAGATGATGAGTTACGTACAATAGATATAGCGAATTTCTTAGAAAATAAAATACGTGAAAACCCAGAATATCAAAAACAAATGGAAGAAGAAACGTCAAAATGGGAATATGAAAAATATTTAACAAATAGCAAAGGAGAAAGATTTGATTTTACACAAGGACCACGAGAAAATGGAGGAGCTTCAATTGATGATGATGGAATTATGACATCTACATGTATGTTTGATTTAACAACATATGATGCAACAGATGAAATTACTCTGCACATAGATTATAAAGGAAATAAAGCAGATATTATACTTGAAAGGAGTGATGAGACGTGAAAAAAATATGTAGCATACTTATAATATTTGGAATTTTAATATTAATATCAAATACTGTATTTGCAAATGAGTATTGGGAAAAAGAAAACAAAAGAAGAGAAAACCTTTATAAAGAAACATTAGATAAATATATGCAAAGTTTTATGACAGAAGAAATACCAGAACAAGATAGAATAAAAAGTTATGAATTTAGTGGATATGGATATGCTCATAAAGGAGAAACAGACACCGAAATAAATGCATCAATCTCATTTAGAGTAACACCAGTAAATGAAAACAATACAACATGGTCAAAGAACAATATATGTTTTGCGACTTTCCTAAAAGTAGATGGCGAATATGTATTAGATAAAATTTCTAGATATCCTGATAATTATGATGAATTCTTAAGAAGGTTTGAGGAATATAAAAATAGTCCTAAAAGTATACAAACAGTTTCAATACAAGGAGAGGAACAACAAACTTTGGCAAATCAAGAAGTGCAAAAAATAAATAATAATTTAGTAATAGGATTTTCAATATTGTTTGTAATTTCTGGTGTCGTGTTGGGGACGTTTCTTTTGCGACATTTTTATGTAAAATGATTTTTTCCTCCGTCCCCAAAATCCTACTTGTAACAAAATTAACAATAAAATGAAAAATATATATTAATTGTTATTGAAATTTAAAAGTTAGTATAGTAAAATATATTTGAAAAGAACATACAAAATTAAGGAGGAATAAAAGAATGAAAAACAAACTAAACAGAGCTATTCTACTGGTTTTAGTAATATTATTAGGATTATGCATAATACCTAATAGTGTAAATGCAAATAATGACATTATTGTTGCACTAGACCCAGGACACGGTGGAACTGAAACAGGTGCAATAGGAGGAAATTTAGTAGAAAAAAATTTGACATGGAAAATAGCAACTAAAGTAAAAGAAATACTAGATAGAACACAAGGAATAACAGGAATACTAACTAAAGAAAACCATGAAACATTAGGAAGAAAAGAAAGAGCCGATAGAGCAAAAAATAATAATGCAGACCTTTTAGTAAGTTTCCATATAAACTCAAATGACTCATCTAGCATGTTATCAGGAGCAGAGGTATATGTAACACATAACACAAAACAAAAAAGATATTATGAATATTCTAATAAATTAGGTTTAGATGTACTACAAAACTTAAGAAATGTAGGAGTAAAATCTTTTGCATATAAACCTAAAGTAAGAGTAGGAACCCCAAATGATGTATATCCAGATGGAACAATAGCAGATTATTATGGAATTATTAGTTGGCCTATGCATAATGACATACCAGCAGTTTTAATAGAGCACGCATTTATAAACAACCCACATGACAGGGAAAACTACCTAAATGATACAATGTTAGCAAAAATGGCAGAAGCTGATGCAAAAGCAATTATTGATAATAAAGAATTATTTAGAAGACAATATTACGGTGAAATCAATACAGGTTTAAAAACAATGCAAATTGGGCAAGAAGCAGATGGAAGAAAATACATAAAAGGTGAAATCGATATTGCTGAATGGATAGATGGGGTTGCAAACACTCCAAAAGATGTACCACAAATGACAATAAAATCAACAGATGGAAGTTTTACAGCAGGATTTAACCTTACACATAATGGTGGCTTAAGCTATTCTTATTACAGAATTATCGACAATTTAGATATTAACAAAGAATATTACTTAGAAGCAAAATTAACAACTAATAAAAACATATCAACAAAGAAAACACAAACGGTTAATATGCTAGATATGAAAGTAGGAGAATACAAAGGAACAACTTTAACAACAAAAAATAATAAATTATATTTCTCACTTGGAGAATATGTAGGTGACATCAACACAGACCTAAAAGAAATCAATTTAGATGAAAATACGATTTCAGGAGATATTTATATTGCAGAATGGATAGATGGGGAAGCAAAAACACCAATAAAGACACCAATTTTAAGACTAAAATCAACAGATAATACTATCAATATACCTATCCAAGTATCTTATGAGAGTGGTCTTGATTATAAATACAATGTACAATTAGATAATATAGATTTAAATAAACATTATTATATAGAAGCAAACTTAATCGGGGAAGATAATATAGGAAATAATAAGACACAAACTGTAAAACTACCATCAAAAACATTAGGAGAATTTAAAGGAAGAACATTGATATTAGAAGACAACAAGATAAAACCAATTTATATAGGAGAAATCAACACAGATTTAAAAACTATCAATTTATCAAAAAACGAAGCAGGAAGAAATTATATTTATGGAGAGATTTTAATTGCAGAATGGATAAATAACCAAGCATATACACCAGATGGATTACCAGAAATGACATTAAAATCACTAGATGGAAGCTATTCGGCTAAAATGTATGTTAATCATTTAGGAGGATTAAACTATTATTATGATAGAATTGTTGATAATTTAGACCCAAGTAAAGATTATGAAATAGAAGTAAAATTAACAGGTATCAACAATAAAGGAACCAAGAAAACACAAATAGCAAAACTTCCAAATAAAGAAATAGGAAAATGTGAAATAGGAACACTAGTTGCTCAAAACAACAAAATAAAAATCTTAGATAGTAGCTTATATAAAGGAGATATTAACACAGACTTACAAACAATGTATATAGATGTGAATAGTGCTGGAAGAGAATATATCTATGGCAATATCTTAATTGCAGAATGGGTAGGACAAAATGCAAATACACCAGATGGCTTGCCAGAAATGACATTAAAATCACTAGACGGAAGTTATTCGGCTAAAATGTATGTAAGACATGAAGGTGGCTTAAATTACTACTATGATAGAGTAATTTGGAACTTAGATACAAGTAAGGAATATTACATTGAAGTAAAATTAACAGGAAATAAAAATATAGGAACAAATAAAGTACAAAATGCAAATTTAAATGTAAAAAATCAAATTGGAACATTTAAAGACAAAAATACAATGATTCAAAACAATAATATAGTATTCAAAGGAAATGAATATAAAGGGGAAATTAACACAGATTTACAAACAATGTATGTAGATGTAAATGATGCTGGAAGAGAATACATTTATGGAAATATTTTAATTGCAGAATGGATTAATGGAAATGCCAATACTCCAAATGGATTACCAGAAATGATATTAAAATCAACAGATGGAAGTTATTCGGCTAAAATGTATGTAAAACATAGAGGTGGTTTAAATTACTATTATGACAGAGTAATTTGGAATTTAGATACAAGTAAAGAATATTACATTGAAGTAAAATTGACTAACTTAAATAATATATCAAATAAGAAAACACAACAAGCAAATATCAAACCAACTGGTGAAATAGAAACTTTTAAAGAAAACTACAAAATGGTGTTAAAAAATAATAAAATAACTTTTGAAACTATACAAAAGGTAACACATAACGAGAAAACAATTCAAGGAGAACCAGTAGAAAAACCAGTACAAGAAGAAATAACACAAGAAAATATGCTGGAAAATGAAGAATTAGAACAAAAAGACATACAAACAGAACAAGTAATAAC
>CATLUC010000008.1 GCA_950059165.1 uncultured Clostridium sp. | reverse complement strand
TTAAATATTGTTATTTGGGAAATATAGACGAATTACCAACAGAAACTAAAAAACAAGTATTAGAAATAAAAACAAAAGCAGAAATAATTGAAGACCATGAATTTTGGAAATATGGAAATTTGCAAAAAGTAGAATTATTAGATGGAGTATTAGAAATAAATCCAAATGTTTTTCATTCATGTAGTAAATTAAAAGAGCTAAAATTAGGAAAAGGAATAAAAAATATACCATTCTATTGTTTTAGAAAATCTGGATTAGAAAAACTAGAAATACCAAGCAATATAAAAAGTATAGGCGAATTTGCTTTTGATCAGTGTTCTATAAGTGAAGTGATATTTGAAGAAGGATTAGAAGAAATAGAGAAATATGCATTTGATTTAAATGAAATAAAACAAATAAAAATACCAAAAAGTGTAAAAAAATAAGTGCAAAAGCATTTGGTCGTGGAATAGATTTCTCGGAAAAACAAACTTTAAAAGTACAAATATTAGGAGATGGAAAAATAGAAATTGATGGAAATGCATTTGATTCTAATACATTAGTAGAAGTAACACATAACAAAGATGTAAGACCATTTTATGAATTTCCATGGTCATATGATGAAAAAGCGAAATTTAAAATAATTAGAGTAGAAAACATAGGAGAAGAAGACAAACCATTAGGCGAAGAATGCACTAGAAGAATTGAATTGAGCAAAAAATGTTTTTATCAGTTATACAAAGTTGAACACACTCCAACAGTCCATCCACAAATGCCAAATAAACCTAATGAAGTTGATAATGAAAAACCATCAAATCCTACAAATCCAAGCAATGGAATAGGGCGTTAAAAAGAGCTAAAAAATCATTGAATGTACATATGTATTTTCAATGATTTTTATTATCATTTATTACAGTTCTTTTTTTGAATAAGTATAGTACACAATTTTCGACATTTTTCATAATATATAACAAGTAAGTAATACGAAAGGAAGAATGTCGATGGAAAAAGTACTAGAAGTAAAAAATATAACCAAGAAATACCAAACAAAAGAAGGAGAAATTACAGCTCTTAAAAATATCAATTTAAGAGTAAATCAAGGCGAATTTGTAAGCATAATTGGACCAAGTGGATGTGGTAAATCTACATTGTTATCTATAATAGCAGGATTAGAAGAAAAAACAAGTGGAGAAATATACATAGATGGAGAAATAGGATATATGCTACAAAGAGACTGTTTATTAGAATGGAGAAACATTTTAAGTAACACAATGTTTGGTTTGGAAATCAAAGGAAATGCAAATAAACAATCAAAAGCTTATGTAGAAGAACTACTAAAAAAATATGAATTATACGATTTTAAAAGCAAATACCCATCTGAATTATCAGGTGGGATGAGGCAAAGAGTAGCTTTAATTAGGACACTTGCAACTAAGCCAAAGATTTTATTGCTAGATGAAGCTTTTTCGGCATTAGATTATCAAACTAGAATAATGGTAACAAATGACATTTATAACATCTTACGAAAAGAAAAAATGACAGCAATAATAGTAACACATGATATTTCAGAAGCAATAAGTATGTCTGATAGAGTTATTGTTTTAAATGCAAGACCAGGAACAGTAAAAGATATCCATAAAATCAACTTTGAAATAGAAAATAGAAACCCAATAAATTGCAGAGAAAGCCCTAAATTTAGCAAATATTTTAATACATTATGGAAGGAGCTTAGAGTAGATGGATAGAAAACAATATTTAAGAAAACAAAAATGCAAAAAGTATATGGTATTATTTACACAAACAGCCATATTAGTGATATTTCTTGCTATTTGGGAATATCTTGCAAACCAAAAAATAATTGACAGTTTTATAATGAGTAGCCCAAGTAGAATTTGGAATACCTTTATGAATTTAAGTTCAAATGATTTAATAATGCATATTGGAGTTACTGTTTATGAAACAGTTGTCGGATTTTTACTTGGAACAGGTCTTGGAATTATAATAGCAATTGTTTTATGGTGGTCAGATTTTTTGTCAAAAGTTGCAGAACCATACTTAGTGGTGCTAAACAGCTTGCCAAAGGTAGCCTTACGGCCCTATAATAATTATTTGGGTAGGAGCAGGAACACCTGCAATTATAGTTATGGCTGTAGCAATTTCTCTAATTGTAACAATACTTGAAAACCTAAATGGATTTTTAAAAACAGACAAAGAAGTTATAAAAATGGCAAAAACATTTAAAGCAAAAAAATGGCAAATATTAACCAAAATTATAATACCTGCAAACCTTTCAACATTTATCAATTCATTAAAAGTCAACATTGGCCTTTCCTTAGTAGGTGTAATCTCTGGAGAGTTTTTGGTGTCAAAAGCAGGACTTCGGATACTTAATTGTATATGGAGGTCAAGTGTTTAAACTAGACTTAGTTATGACAAGTGTTATTATCTTAGGAATTGTAGCAGGTGTAATGTACCTAGCTGTATTGTTACTAGAAAAACTAATTTTGAACTCAAGGAAATTTAGATAAAAATAGGGCAAGAAATATATATTTTATATCTCTTGCCTTATAGCATTTAAATACAAAAAGAGAAATTTAAAAATAATTAAGCTAAATGATAGTAATTTAAAGTAAATTGTGATATACTAAAAAAGAAATTAAGGAGGCAAAGTTATGACCACAAAAATATATTCTATTGAAGATATAAAAAATATGATAAATGAAATTTTAGCGAACACAGAAGTTGAAAAAGCAATATTATTTGGTTCATATGCCAAGAATAAACCTACTAAAAATAGTGATATAGATATATTAATTGATAGCAAAGGCAAAATTAAAGGGTTAAAATTTTTTGCTATGGTAGACAAAATAAGAGAAAAACTAGACAAAGAAGTTGATGTTATTGAAAAACTTGAAATTGATAAAAATTCAAAAATAGAAAAAGAAATAGAAAAGACAGGAGTAGTCATTTATGAAAAGTAAAGATAAAATAATACTAATGAAGGTTTTAAAATATATAAAAGAAATCGAAGATTAGAATTGTTCATGATTATGAAGGGGTAAACTTAAATATGGTTTGGGGATTTCTTGAAACAGAGTTGGAAGAATTAAAAAATCAAATTCAAGATATAGTTGATTAAAATAAGAGATTAGAGTTACAAGTAGTTGAAGGAGAAAAACAACATGGAAGAATTAGAAATAGTAAAAGGAATTTTAAATAGCTACCCATATAATATATGCAAGGAGTAAAAAACGAAAAAGGCGAATGGATAGGCTTTATAGAAAGATATGAATTAAATTTACAAATGTAATTTTTGATTGTAAATATAACAAAATAAAAGAATTACTAAAATAAAAATAGTAGTTCTTTTTTGTCTCCTAAAGTATATAAAAAAATCACAAATACTTTTTTGATGACATAATATATACAAAATAAAAGTGAGGAGGTAAAAGCATGATTAAGAAAAGAGTAATAGCAGTTAGTATTATAGTTTTAGCCGTAGCAATAATATTAGGAATTGTAACAGCAGTCAAAAATACAGGAAAACAAGACAAATTAAAAACAATAAAAGTAAATGAGGTAACACGTTCAGTATTCTACGCACCACAATATGTAGCAATAAACAATGGATACTTCAAAGAAAATGGAATGGAAATTGAACTAACAACAGGGCAAGGAGCAGACGCAGTAATGACAGCAGTTTTAGCAAATCAATGTGACATTGGCTTTGCAGGACCTGAAGCATCTATATATGTATATCAAGAAGGAAAAGAAGACTATGCACAAGTATTTGCTCAAATGACTAAAAAAGATGGTTCATTTTTAGTTGCAAGAAATAAAACAGACAAATTTAGCTGGGAAGATTTAAGAGGGAAAACCATAATACCAGGAAGAAAAGGTGGAGTACCTTATATGACATTAGAATATGTGTTAAAAAAGAATAATATTGACCCACAAAAAGATGCAATATTAGATGACAGCATAAAATTTGACTTAATGGCTGGTGCATTTGCCAGTGGAAATGCCGACTATGTAACTTTATTTGAGCCAACAGCATCATTAACACAAAATGAGCAAAAAGGCTATGTAGTAGCATCAGTAGGAGAAGCAGCAGGAGAAATCCCATACACAGCATACTTTGCTAAAAAGAGTTATATAGAAAACAATGAAGAAACTGTACAAAAATTCACAAACAGTATTTACAAAGGTCAACAATGGGTAAAAGAACATACTGCACAAGAAATAGCAGAAGCAATCCAAAACTTCTTTCCGGATACAGATATAGAATTACTTAGCACAGTTATCCAAAACTACAAAAATATTGATGCTTGGAATGATACACCAGTTTTAAAAGAAGAAGCTTTTAATCGTTTACAAGAAGTAATGACAATGGCAGGAGAACTAAAAGAAAAAGCACCATATGAAAAAATTATAAATAATAAATATAGTACAGAAGCAATGTCCCATTAGGGACGTTTCTTTTGCAACATTTTTATGTAAAACGGCTTAATTTTTCTTAGTAAATTTATATTTACAGCTTACATTTATTTAATTATAAAAATTTACATATAAATTAGAAAAAATGTATTGACAAATGGAACTGATGATGTTATATTTACTTATGAAAAGGAAGTGGTAATATGAATATTGATTATAAAATAATAGGACAAAGGATAAAAGATGCAAGAAAAAGACAAGGTTGGACACAAGAGAGGCTATCAGAAGAAATTGATGTAACAACTGTATTTATTAGTAGAGTAGAAAGGGGTGCTACACATATAAATTTAAGGAGACTAGCACAAATAAGTCATGCACTAAACACTAGTATAGAATACCTAATAGCTGGAAGTGAAACAAAAAGTCCTAATTATTTAGACAAAGAACTATATGAAACATTAGTAAATTGTTCACCAGAAAAACAACGTCTAATATATAACATAGCTCAAATGGTATCAAATGCAAGGTTTGTATAAGAATAGAACAAGACTAAAGAAAAAATAGAAGTAGAAATACTTCTATTTTTGTAGATTATAAAAAAATCTTGCAAAAAAAAGTAGTAATTGTTATAATGTAAATATACTAAACAAAAGGTGATAATAAATGTATTTAAAAAGATTAGAATTACAAGGGTTTAAATCATTTGCAGATAAAACTGTACTAGAATTCAGACCAGGAATAACAGGAGTAATAGGACCAAACGGCTCAGGAAAAAGTAACATATCAGACAGTATAAGATGGATACTTCGGAGAGCAAAGTATGAAGGCATTAAGAGGAACAAAATCCCTAGACATCATATTTGCAGGAACACAAAACAGAAAGTCTCTAGGATTTGCAGAGGCTTCTTTAATATTTGACAACCAAGATGGTTCACTTCCAATCGAATACACAGAAGTTACAATAACTAGAAAAATATATAGAAGTGGAGAAACAGGGTATTTCATAAACAAAGTACCATGTAGGCTAAAAGATGTTTTAGAACTATTTATGGACACAGGAATTGGAAAAGATGGTTACTCTATAATAGGACAAGGAAAAATTGATGAAATACTAAGCAACAAATCAGAAGACAGAAGGCATATCTTTGAAGAAGCATCAGGTATTGTAAAATACAGGGTAAGAAAGCAAGAAAGCGAAAAGAAATTAGAACATACCAAATTAAATCTACTTCGTATAAATGATATTTTATCAGAAATAGAAGCAAATATAGAGCCTCTTAAAGGACAAGCCGAAAAGGCAAAAAAATATCTAAACCTAAAAGAAGAACTAAAAAATATAGAAATAGGGCTATTTTTATATAATATAGAAAAATACAAAGAAAGCCTAACAGAAATTGTAAAAGATGAAGAAATCTACAAAACACAGTGTGAAGAAGAAGAGCAAAAACTAGAAAGAATAAAGCAATTAAAAGAAGAACTAAAAATGCAAATTGATGAAATAACAAACCAAATAGAAGAAATGTCAAATTTAGGGTTTGCCAGTCAAAAAGAAATTGAAATGCTAAACTCTGACATAAATGTAGCTCAAACTAGAATTCACAATAATCAAGAAAACAAAGAAAGATTTGAAAAAGAAATAGAAGAGTCAATATCAAAAAAGCAAGAACTTGAAGAAGAAATGAAACAAAGAGAAGAAAAGAAAGTAAACTTAAAGCAAAACAAAGAAAAGTTTGAAAAAGAACTAGAAGAAAAAGAAGAAGAACTTGCAAAAATAACCAAAAAACTATCTAGCAAAGAATTAGAAATAGAACAACATAAACAACAAGTAGAAAAAAATACTGACGAAAAATATGAGTTACAAGCACAAATAAAAACATTAGAAGTAAATTGCGAAAATGACCAAAAAAGACAAAACCAAATTAAAACTGAAATTGCAAGCTATATATCTGAACTAGACAGCACAAGGCTCCAAAAAGAAGAGATAGCAAAACAATTTTATGAAATTGATAGCAAAAGAAACAAAATCTTAAAATCAATGGAAGAAATTTCAGCAGTAAAAGAAGAATCAGACAAAAAAATTGAGCAATACCAAAACACAATACATAACTATCAAAATGAAATGAGAATAAAAGAGTCAAAACTAAAATTTTTAATTGAAACAGAAAAAGAAAAAGAAGGGTATATAAAAAGTGTAAAATCTCTTTTAAAAGACTGTGAAAACATAAAAGACCTAGGAAAAGGAATGCATGGAGTACTAGCAAATATCATAGATGTGCCAGAAAAATATCAAACAGCAATTGAAATGTGCTTAGGAGCAAGCTTACAAAACATTGTAACTGAAACTGAACAAGATGCAAAAAAATTGGTAGAACACCTAAGAAAAAACAACTTAGGAAGAGCCTCTTTTTTACCAATTAGTTCAGTAAAAGGAAAAAAACTAGATAAAATCAAAAGTCAAGAAGAAGGACTAATTGGAATTGCATCTGACCTAATAAAATTTGACAAAAAATATGAACAAATTGTCATCAATTTGTTAGGCAGAACAGTAATTGTAGACAATATGGATACAGCTATTAAAGTTGCCAAACAAAATGGATATTCTTTTAGAATTATTACATTAGAAGGAGATGTAATAAACAGTTCTGGTGGAATTACAGGTGGTTCTGTTAGTAAAAAAACAGTAAACATTTTAGGAAGAGGAAAAGAAATTGAAAAACTAGAGAAAGAAATAAAAGAATTAAAAGTAAAAATAGAAAAACTTGAAAAAGAAAAACAAGACTATGAAGCATCAATACAAGAAACTTTAGAAAATTCAACAAGCCTTGAAAAAGAGTTGCAAGAAATTGACATTACATATGCTACTGAAAAACAAAAAGTAGTTGCAATAGATGAAAACATAGCAAAAACACAAACTCGCTTAAACAAATTAAAAGAAGAGCAAGAAACATTAGAAAACCAAAAGAAAGAAGCATTTGAGGAAAAACAAAAACTTGAAAAACAAATAGAAGAATTAACTAAAAGTACAGAAAAACTAACTGCAATAATCTCAGAATTTGCAAAACTAAATCAAGATAATCAAAAATATGTAGATGACCTAAACTATGACATTACAAACCTAAAAATATCTGTTTCATCATTTGACGAAAGCGAAAGCTCAATAAAAGAAATGCAAGATAGAATTAACCAAGAAATTGAGAATGCAAATAAAAGTATACAAAATAAAAAAGAACAAATAGAAAAAATCACACATGACAACTTTGAACTAGAGCAATCAATAAAAGAAACAAAAGAAAAAATCAAACAAATAAAAGAAGAAGTAAACACAAGTGGAGAAAAAATAGAAGAACTAAAAAAAGATAGAATAGACAAAAACGAAAAGTTATCAAAACAAGAAGAAGAAATTACAAGCAAATTTAACATTATAGAAGACCTAAAGGCACAAATAGTCAAAATAGATGTAAAGAAAACAAAACTTGAAGAAGATATAAACACCATAATAAACAAAATGTGGGAAGAATATGAGCTAACACCAAACAATGTAGGAGAAGAATACAAAAAACCAGAAAATGTGGCAAACATACAAAAACAAGTAAACAATTTAAGAAATCAATTAAGAAATTTAGGAAGTGTCAATGTAGATTCAATTGAAGAATACAAAAACCTAAAAGAAAGATATGACTTTATGAGTGAACAAAGAGTAGACTTAGAAGACACAATGAGCAAACTAAGAAAAATAATATTAGAAATGACTTCAACAATGAAAGAACAATTCCAAAAACAATTTGCAATAATAAACAAAAACTTTGAAGAAGTATTCAAAGAACTATTTGGTGGAGGAAATGCCTCTCTAAGGCTAGAAGACGAAGAAAACATCCTAGAATGTGGAATAGAAATAGCAGTACAACCACCAGGAAAAAAACTACAAAACATGATGCTATTATCAGGTGGAGAAAAAGCCTTTACAGCAATAGCCTTGCTATTTGCAATACTAAAAATCAACCCAGCACCATTTTGTGTATTAGATGAAATAGAAGCAGCACTAGATGATGTAAATGTATACAGATTTGCTGAATACCTAAAAAAATTCTCGAAAGACACTCAATTCCTAGTAATAACACACAGAAAGGGAACAATGGAAGCAGCAGATACAGTCTATGGTGTAACAATGGAAGAAAATGGTATATCTAAACTACTATCAATGAAACTTGCATAATATTGCGTTTGTGCGATTGGGGACGTTTCCTTTTTCACATTTTTGTGACATTGGGGACGTTTCTTTTTTCACATTTTTGTGAAATTTGGGACACATCTTAAATATTACACATTTACCAGTGTTGCTATTTTAAACTACAAATCTTGATTTTTAGATGAGAAAGATAATTAAATAATGGGAAGAATAATATCTAAAATATTTATTCAATTCTCGGCTGCCTTACAAATATTAAGAAATTCTAATCCTATAAAATGAGCCTCTTTATCTTATAGTAACTTTCTTCGTAAGTTACTATAAGACAAAAAATTTCACACAAAATTGCTTTGCAATTTTGGCGAACGAACAAAGACGGAGCATATAAGTAATCTAAAAAGTCAAAAATTCAAATCATGCTCCTTTTGTTCTTGTAGTCCTCACCTACGGATCGACGTGAACATCCCTCATTTTATAGGCTAAGAATTCCTAAATATTTTCTAAGTTGCATTCGAAATTTCATAAATATTTTATATATTGTTCTTCCCTTATATTAAAATAAATCTCCCCTAAAAATCAAGATTTGTTATTTAAGTTGGCAAATATAAGATGTGTCCCCAAATTCACAAAAATGTGAAAAAGGAAACGTCCCCAACGTCACATAGTCATAAATTAACAACAACCCACATAGAATTTACTAAGGGACAAAAAAACCAAGCAAAAATGTAATTAACATAAAAATGTCACAAAGGAAACGTCCCTAACGCGACACCTAACGCGACAAAATGACAAAGGAGGAGAAACTATGTGGGAAACTTTAAGAAAAGAAGAGGTTTTAAGGAAGCTAGAAACAGATTTTAAGTATGGGCTTAGCAAAGAGGAGGCACAAAGAAGAGGGCAAAAGTATGGCAAAAACAAATTAAAGGACAAGCCAAAGGAAAGTATTTTTATTAAGTTTATCAAGCAGTTTAATGATTTTATGATTATTATTTTAATTATGGCATCAATTATTTCAGCTGTAATTTCTAGTATTCAAGGAGAAAATGATTACATCGATTCGGTTATTATTATAGCCATTGTAGTTTTAAATGCAATTATGGGAGTAGTGCAAGAAGCAAAAGCTGAAAAGTCCATAGAGGCATTGCAAGAGATGACTCCACCAAAAGCAAAGGTAATAAGAGATGGGCAAATGAATGAAATAAATGCTGAAGATGTTGTTCCAGGAGATGTTGTGATTTTAGAAGCAGGAAATTATGTGCCAGCAGACAGCAGGATTATAGAAAGCTTTAATTTGAAAATAGAAGAGTCAAGTTTAACAGGTGAAACAGAGCCTGTCCTAAAAGAGGCAGATAAAATTTGCAAGCCAAATGTGCCACTTCGGAGATATGAACAATATGGCATTTATGGCAAGTATTGTAGTTAATGGTCATGGAAAAGCAATTGTAACAGACATTGGGATGGATACAAAGGTTGGAAAAATTGCTAATATGATGATAGAAGACGAAGCCCCAGAAACACCAATTCAAAAGAAATTAGGACAAGTAGGAAAAATACTTGGTATTGTATGTTTGGCAATATGTTTTATAATTTTTGTAATTGGAATAATCAAAAAAATTGACCCAATTGAAATGTTTATGACATCAGTAGGATTAGCAGTTGCAGCAATACCCGAAGGATTACCAGCTATTGTAACAATAATGTTATCAATTGGAGTTACAAAAATGGCTAAGAAAAATAGCATTATTAGAAAACTTCCAGCAGTAGAAACATTAGGAAGTTCATCTGTAATTTGTTCTGACAAAACAGGAACATTAACACAAAACAAAATGAAAGTAGTAGAAATAAATTCTAAAGATATAAATTTTTTAACAGAACTTGGAACTATGTGTACAGATTGTGACATTACATATCAAAACCAAAGACAAGAGGCAAAAGGAGAACCAACCGAAGTTGCAATAGTTACAAATGGCTTAAATAATGGCAAAGACAAAAATGAATTATATAAAACTATGCCAAGAGTAAATGAAATACCTTTTGATTCTAATAGAAAAATGATGACAACTATCCACAAAATAGGAAATAAATACAGAATTATAACAAAAGGAGCACCAGACGTTCTTTTAGAAAGATGTCAAAAGCAAATATCAGGGGTTTTAGAGCAAGAATCTATTTTAGAGAAGGCAAAAATTCAAAAGGAAAACGAGAAAATGGCACAAAAGGCTTTAAGAGTTATTGCAGTAGGATATAAAGATTTGGACTTTTTACCACAAAAAATAGATACAAACACCATAGAAAATAACTTGATATTTGTAGGTTTAATTGGAATGATAGACCCACCAAGAGAAGGTGTAAAAGAAGCAGTAAAAACTTGTAAAAGAGCAGGAATAAAAACTGTTATGATAACAGGTGACCATATTGCAACAGCAAAAGCAATAGCAAAAGATTTGTCTATTTTAGGTCAAAATGACAAAGCAATAACAGGTCAAGAATTAGATAAAATTCCACAAAACGAACTAGAAAAAACAATTGCAAATTATGCAGTATTTGCAAGGGTTACACCAGAACACAAAGTAAGAATTGTAAAAGCATGGCAAAAAACAGGGGCAGTTGTAGCAATGACAGGTGATGGGGTAAATGACAGCCCAGCCTTAAAAAATGCAGATATTGGAATAGCTATGGGGAAAAATGGAACTGATGTTGCAAAAAATGCAGCAGATATGGTATTAGCAGATGATAATTTTGTAACTATTGTTGAAACAGTAAAACAAGGACGAAACATCTATGATAATATCAAAAAAGCAATACATTTTTTAATTGCTACAAACATAGGAGAAATTGTAACTATATTTATGGGGCTAGTACTTGGACTAAAATCACCATTACTTGCAATACAGCTTTTATGGATAAACTTAGTAACAGACTCACTACCTGCAATTGCAATTGGCTTAGAGCCACCTGAAAAAGACATTATGCATAAAAAACCAGTATCTAGCAAAAAAGGCATTTTCGCAGATGGCTTGTGGAACAAAATTGTAGTAGAGGGAATTATGATAGGAATGCTTACATTAGTAGCATTTAGCTTAGGAAATAAATTCTTTAGCCTAGAAGTTGGAAGAACAATGGCATTTGTTTCAATGGGATTATTAGAACTTGTCCACAGCTTCAACATAAAAAGTGAACAATCAATCTTCAAAATTGGAATTTTAGAAAATAAATTCTTGATTGGAAGTTTTATATTAGGTACAATAATACAAACATCAGTTATACTAGTTCCAAGCTTTGCAGAGATTTTTAAACTTGTTTCTTTAAATCAAACACAGTGGATAATTACAATTATTATTTCATTACTTCCAATTCCAATTATGGAGTTGCAAAAGAAACTAAATGAAATAAAATTTGGGAAAACAATTTATAAGGAAAATGTAATGTCTAACTAAAAAACAATAATAGAATTAAAAATTATTATCTTATATAAAATAACTTGATAAATTATTGATAAAATTTTAACATGAACAAACTAAAGGAAAGCCGAAACATATATTAATATCAAGGCTTTCCAATTTGTTTTTGTGTTTTATTTTTTTATAAATTTAATAATTTCTTCATCAGGGACATTTAGAGTTTTAACAATCTTTTTAAAAGTTGAAAGTCGAGTATTTTCTTCATTATGTTCAAGCCTTTGTAATTGACGCCAACTAATACCAATTTCTTCAGCCAATTCTTCTTGTGATAAATTATTTTCTAATCGATATTGTTTAATCATTTTTAAACCTCCAACTTATACTTTTTATGATTATAGTACAGGACGGTTTAAAAAAGAATGACATTTTTGTCGTAATATGTTGACAATAAAGATGAAAAACGATAAAATCAAACAATTATAAAGACAACCCATGTATCAATAGAGGTATAGTTACAAAACACAAAAAAGCAAGTTATTACTTGCTTTTTTATTATATATGTTGTAGAATAGGAGCAAAGGAAAACTAAACTAAGGAGGTAAAGATGCAAGGAATAGGAATAGGTGTAAGTGATTTCAAAATGCTAAGAAGAAAAGATAACTATTTTATTGATAAATCGCTATTTATTAAAGACATTATAGACAATCAATCAAATGTAGCACTAATAACAAGACCACGTAGATTTGGAAAAACTCTAAACATGAGTATGCTAAAATATTACTTTGATTGTAATTGCAAAGATTGCAAAGAATTATTTACAGGATTAAAAATAATGGAACAAGAAGAAAAATACACAGAAAAATTAGGATATTATCCCGTAATTTACATTACATTAAAAGATACTAGAGGAAGCAATTTCGAAGAGATGCTTTTAGGGTTAAAAACACAAATGAATGAAGTATTTATAGAACATGCAAGTTTATTAAAAAGTAAAAAATTGCTAGATATAGAAAAAGAGATGTTTACAAACATATTAAACTTAAAAGCCAATAAAATAGAATTACAAAATGCCTTAAAATTACTTAGCAGATTACTATATAAAGAATATGAAAAACCAGTCATGTTACTAATAGATGAATATGATGTACCACTTCAAAATGCATATGTAAAAGGTTTTTATGACGAAGCAGTAGAATTTTTAAGAGACGTTTATGGTGTTACATTTAAAGATAACCAATATTTAGAAAAAACAGTATTAACAGGAGTTTCAAGAGTAGCAAAAGAAAGTATTTTCAGTCGGAGCAAACAACTTTAAAGTATATACTGTATTAAAAGATGATGAGTTTAGCAAAGATTTTGGAATAACAACTAAAGAAATGGAAAAAGTAGTAAAAGACTTTGGAATAGAAGAACAAAAAGAAAATATAAAAAAATGGTATGATGGTTACACAATAGGAAAAACAGAGGGAATTTACAATCCATGGAGTATATTAAACTATCTAACAGACAAAGACTTAGTGCCATATTGGGTAAACACAAGCTCAAATGACATAATAAAACTAATATTAAAAAATTCAACAACAGTAAAAGAAAAAATAGAAAGATTATTAAAGGATGAGCCAATTGAAGTAAAAGTAGACCTAGAAACAGTAATAGTAGGAATAGAAAAAAATGAAGACAATATTTGGGGATTACTAGTAGGAACAGGGTATTTAAAAGTAACCCAAGAAGTAGACATACAAAAAAAACTATACAAAGTAAATATTACTAACACAGAAATAAAATTTTTATTTGAAGAAATAATAGATAATTGGTTCAAAGATAAAGTAATAGGAAATGACTTAAACACAATTCTAAAAGACCTAATAACACTAAACTTAGAAGAATTTGAAAAAAAATTCATAATTTTAGTAGAGCAAATGTTTAGTTTTATGGATGTAGGAAAAAATACAGCAGAGAACTTTTATCATGCCTTTGTTTTACGGTATGTTAGTACGGACTAAAAGATACCTACTATGTAAATTCAAACCGAGAATCAGGAGTAGGAAGATATGACATAATGCTAGAGCCAAAAGATAAAAATGGAAATAGCTTTATAATGGAATTTAAAGTATTAGAAAGTATGAAAGAGCAAACAATAGAAGAAACAATAGAAAATGCAAAAAAACAAGTAGAACAAAAGAAATATGAAGAAAACCTAAGAGAAAGGGGATTTACAAACATTACAAAAATGGTATTTGCATTTAAAGGAAAAGAAACAAAAATATCATATGAAATAAAATCATAGCAAAAATAAAGATGTAGTTTTTACAGTAAAAAGTAAATCTACATTTTTTTGTTGATTGTATTTATATAAAATTATGCAAACTTGTTGATAGCAAATTCGTTTATTGATAAAATAACAACAAAGTAGAACAAAAGAAATAGGAAAGGATTTGCATTGATGAAAAGTATGAAAGATTTAAAAGAAATGAAAAAAGCAAATAAAGGTGTAACATTAATTGCATTAATTATAACCATCATAATTTTACTAATACTAGCTGGAATATCAATAGCGAGCTTAACAGGAGAAAATGGAATATTAACAAAAGCAAATTCAGCAAAAGATGCAACAAAAATGGCAGATTACACGGAAAGAATTAACTTAATTGTGGCAGAGGAAATAGCAGAAAGACTAGAAAAGCCAAAAGAAGAATTACTAATAAAAAGCCTAAAAGACAAGCTAGAAAAGCAAGACAGGGTACAAGAAGTTTTCATGACAGATGACAATGGAACAGAAAAAACAAATCTAGAAGAAGGAACACATTTAATTGTAGAAACAAAAGATGGATATGAATTAATTGTAGAAGTAGACAATGTAGGGTTAGTTGCAAAAGTAATAGAAATAGGAAAAGCTAGTAAAGAAAGATATGAAATAACATATATAGAAGATGGGCAAAAAGAAAAAGTAGAAGTAAGAAAAGGCTTTTCAATAACTTTAAAAGAATGTAATGTAATAAAACAAGGCTATAAATTTACTGGTTGGTGTGAAACTGAAAACGGAGAAGGCGAAAGATATGCAAAAGGAAGCCTTTATAAACCAACAAAAACACGAAATTATATGCAATTTTTGAAGAAATAACAGTAACAATTAGTTTTAATGCAAATGGAGGAAATGGACAATTAGACGAAATAACAGTAAAACAAGGAAAAGAAACACAGTTACCAAATAATGAAACTATAACAAGACAAGGATATATATTCAAAGGCTGGAATACAATGCAAGATGGAAGTGGAACAGTTTATAATAATAATGCTAGTATAACGGCAACAGAAGATATCACACTATATGCTATGTGGGAAGAAAACATAGTAGCAACTCTAAGTATTACAAATAATAAATTTACAGAGGGAACAACAGTGAACTTAGGTGGAACAGCAGGAAATAACATTCAAAATATAGAACTAAAAGCAGGAAATGTACATTATACTCAGAAAACAATATTGGAACAACAACTTATAGTAAAAATAAAATACCATTAACAAAACTTAAAAATTTAGACCAATTAGCTTTTTATAATGATATGACAGTAACTTTAGAAATAACAACAGAAGTAGGAACAAAAGGAAAATCAAGTTTAAATAAAGTAAAAAACTATACAATAAGTACACCTGCACAAATAAAACAATTTGCAACTGCTGTAAATGCTGGAAATGCACTAGAAGGAGAAACAATAATACAATTAGCAGATATTAATTTAAATGGGTCAGAAAATAATCAATGGACACCAATAAATGGTTTTAAAGGTAATTTTACAGGAAACAAAAATACTATTAAAAATGTATACATTGACTCAAATGAAAATGAAACAGGTTTTTTTGGTAGTATCACAGGTACAGGTAGTGTAAAAGAAATTGAGCTAGAAAATGTAACAATAAAAGGGAAAGTGAATACAGGAGGAATAGTTGGGGACATTAGAGTTAACGCATATGTAAGTTATTGTTATAGCATAGGAAATATTGAAGCAACAGGTAATATCTCACGGAATATCACCATGTGGAGGAATTGCAGCAGAAGCCTATGGAAATATTTATAATTGTTTTGCAAAAGGAATAATAAAAGGAATTTATAATTATATAGGAGGAATTTTAGGATTCGCAAGTGGACCTATTACAGTGTCACATCTACAAGGCTTAGCAGATGTGTATAAAGGAGGAGTTCATGTTGAAGCAGCTGCTTGGGACAAAAACTGAAGTGGTGGTTTATATGGTCGAGTAGCTTCAATTACGCATAATAACATACATTGTTATAAACAAGGAACTTACACAATGAGCAATCAAACTATTTTAGATTGGTATGCACCAGAATTTGTACTAAATAATCAAACACCAGGTGTTCCAAAGTTAAAATGGGAATAAAAAGTTTCAGTGAACTGTAACAATAAAAACAAACTTAAGAAATTTTTAATTGACTTGAAAGGTGCTTTTGGAATATAATTGCTATTAAGGAGAGTAACAGCAAAAATGGAACAAAAAGAAATAGATATAAAAAAAGGCTTAACTTTAAGTCAAGTAAAAGAAAGAGAAGAAAAAGGACTTGTTAATTACAACACAGAAGTACCAACAAAAAGCATAAAAAAGATATTATATGATAACTTTTTTACACTATTTAATTTAATAAATTTAGTATTAGGAATCGCTGTATTTGCAGTTGGTTCCTATAAAAATATGCTATTTTTAGGAATTGTAATTATAAACACACTAATTAGCACAATACAAGAAATACATTCAAAAAGAGTTGTAGACAAGCTTTCCATTATGGCAAGTAGAAAAGTAAAAGCAATTAGAGATGGCAAAAATCAAGAAATATCAATTAACAGCCTAGTAATAGATGACATTGTAGAATTTAGCTTAGGAAATCAGGTTCCAACAGATAGCATAATTTTAGAAGGAAATGTTCAGGTAAATGAATCATTTATTACAGGTGAGGCAGATACGATATATAAAAAGCAAGGAGATATGCTATTTTCAGGGAGTTTTATTGTAAGTGGTAAATGCACAGCAAAAGTAGAACATATTGGAGAAGAGAACTACACAGCACAAATTTCTAGTGGAGCAAAATATGTTAAAAAAGTCAATTCTGAAATTATGAATTCACTAAACAAAATTATAAAGTTTTTAACCTTTGCAATTATTCCAATTGGAATAGCTCTATTTTACACACAATTACAAGTAGAAGATACAACTTTCCAAAAAGCAGTTGTAAAAAGTGTTGCAGCAATAATTGGTATGATACCAGAGGGATTAGTACTTTTAACAAGTACAGTTTTAGCAGTAAGTGTTATCAGGTTATCTAAGTCAAAAGTTTTAGTACAGGAGTTATATTGTATAGAAACATTAGCAAGAGTAGACACACTTTGCTTAGATAAAACAGGTACTTTAACCAAAAACTCAATGGAAGTAAAAGACTACATTCCATTAAACAAAAATAAAAAAGAAATGAATAATATCTTAGCAAATATAGCAAAAGCATCAGAAGACGAAAATGCAACAATAGAAGCAATAAAAAGAAAATTTATAAAACAAGATACAAAATGGGAAGTTACTAAAAAAATAGCATTTTCTTCACAAAATAAATGGTCAGGAATTTGTTTTAAAGAAGAAGGAACATACATAATTGGAGCACCAGAAATAATTTTAAAAGAGAAGTTTTATGAATATAAAAGTATAATCGAAAACTACTCTAAAGACTACAGAGTGCTTATATTGGTTCATTCTAAAAATACCATAATTAATGACCAATTACCAGAACAAATAGATGTAATAGGTTTTATTTTGCTATTAGACACTATAAGAAAAGAAGCAAAACAAACAATAAAATATTTTGAAAAACAAGGTGTAGAAATAAAAATAATTTCTGGTGACAATCCTATTACTGTATCTAAAATAGCTAAACAAGTTGGAGTAAAAAATCATGAAAAATACATAGATATGTCAAAAATAAAAGAAGAAGAAATAGAAAAAGTGGCTATCCAATATACTATTTTTGGAAGAGTTACACCTTCTAAGAAAAAATCTTTAGTAGAAGCTTTGCAAAAGAAAGGCAAAACTGTTGCTATGACAGGTGATGGCGTAAATGACGTATTAGCCTTAAAAACAGCCGATTGTAGCATTGCAATGGCAAATGGAAGTGATGCAACAAAATCGGTATCACAATTAATTTTATTAGACAATAACTTTTCATCTATGCCAAAAGTAGTATCAGAAGGAAGAAGAACAATAAATAATATACAACGTTCAGCAACACTATTTTTGGTAAAAACAATATATTCTGGCTTACTTGCAGTAATGTTTTTAATAATGCAAGAACAATATCCATTTGAACCAATACAAATGAGCCTAATTAGCACTATAACAATAGGACTTCCATCATTTATTTTAGCATTAGAACCTAACAAAGAAAGAATAAAAGGAAAGTTTTTACGAAATGTAATTGTACGAGCTTTGCCAACAGGATTAGCAGTAGTACTAAACATATTTGCAATAGCAATTTTAAACAAATATGATTTAGTATCAGAAGAGCAATATTCTAGTTTATGTGTAATTGCAACAGGAATTTGTGGGATTTTATTATTATTTTCATTTATAAAAACAAGAAAAAGTGAAGAAACAAAACTCCCAATATCAATTTTTAGATTATTACTAGCATTAATTATAACAGGTTTATTTATATTAGGACTAACTGTTTTTAGCTGGTGGTTTAATATAGCTCCACTTTTGCAGATGCTTCCAATAATTTTAAAAGTAATAATAATTGCTGTAATTAATTTTACAGTACTAACAATATTAATAATGTGACTATCTAGTGACTATCTCGTGACATCGGGTGACTATCTAGGACGTTTCCTTTTTCACATTTTTGTGAAATTTGGGACACATCTTATAGAAAAATTACTTTACATACAATTATTTTCTGAATTTTATACTGTGTTGCATAATTATAAAAATGGTGGATGCGAAATTATGCAAAGCAAAAACATTATTATGGAAACTTGTTGACAAAAGTTTTAATTATTGCTATACTGTACATACTAACAAAAGAAAAAGGAGAAAGTGGATTGTATGAGAAATAAAAAAAATTACAAATAAGTAAAAATAACAAAGGAATTACTCTAATTGCATTAGTAATTACAATTATTGTATTACTTATATTGGCAGGAATATCAATAGCTACTTTAACAGGTGAAAATGGCGTATTAAATAGAGCCAATACAGCAGGAGAGGAAACCAAAAAGAAAGAATATGAAGAAGTATTAAAACTAATAGGAAATCGGATTACGACCTGACAAGATATTAAATAATTGGAGCAATAAAACATATTTAGATGAATTTGAAAAAGAAATACCAAAAGAAGAAATACTAAAAGATGCCGAAGTTAATAGAAAAGATGATGAAACAATAATAGTTATAACAAAAGAAGGATATGTATATAAAATAACAGAAAATAATGTAGAATATATAGGAAAACAAGGTGAAACAGAAATACCAAAATTGGAAGAAAGTACTATTGTTTTTAGTTATAATCCATCACCAGAAGAACAACCTTGGACAAATGGTAAAGTAGACGTAAGCATTGTAGCACAAACATCAGAATATCAACTACAATATTCACAAGATGCAAAGAATTGGAAAAATTATGAAAAAGAGATTGAAGTAAAACAAAATGGAGCAATATATGCAAGATTAGTAAATAACTTATATGAAGCAGTTTGTCAAGCAACAGGAAATGTAACAAATATTGATAAAACAATGCCAACAGCTACAATTTCTTTTAGCAGTACAAATACAGATACAGCTTCAAGTATTACAGCAACAATAGAGCAAATTGATAATCAAAGTGGTATAAATATAACAAGTTGTAAATGGGTTTATAATACAATTAGTGAAAATATAGGAACAAATGAAGAAGATTATACAGGAGGAGATTTTATAACAACACCTGAAGAAATATCATTAAAAGTAGAAACAGCAGGTACTTATTATCTTCATGTATTGTCAATAGATAATGTGGGAAATAAAATAGAAAAAATATCAGATGCTGTAATACTAGAAAGAGTTCCTACAGTCGCAGATTTAACAACAAATAACTATGTAAATTATGTAGCTCCAAATGGAAGCATAATAAAATGTGCCGTATTATGGGATGCTAATTCAGTATATGGTAGAAATGGTGTACAAGTTATTGCCATGAGTGTAGTTGAACAGGTAAAGTTTGGAAGTAATGATGGTTGGCAAGTGATGGCAAATGCATATAATAGTGCAATTTCAACTTTAAATACAAGAGCAAATGCATATTTAAATACAACTTATGCAAGTGGTGCTAGGTGTGTAGGAAGTGTGCCAAACAATCCAAGTTCAGAATCAAATGAATATTACAAGTATGGTCTTAACACATCACCATCTATAAGAAAAGAAGATTCGAACTATCAAGCAGATTATAATCAAATGAATTCATTACAGATAACTAACATTAATTCACAATATTGGTTGGCTTCCAGAGCTTATTGGAAGCATACAGGATCATATCCATACACAGCTGGTTGTAGATATATTACTACAAATGGAGGATTATTTACTCCTAAATCATCTACAATAACAATAACTGGATCTGAAACTATGATATGCATATATAATGATGGCTTTTTTGGACATATATGGTACAAAGCCAAAGAACAAACTCTTGGACTTCGTCCAGTATTTACTTTAAAACCAAATGTAAAAATAAAAGGAGATGGAACATCAAGTAGTCCTTATATTTTAAGTGTTTAATATAAGTTAATTGAAATTCGAGGCAAATAGACTGTAAATATTAAAAAAATTAGAATAAAGAACAAAAAAAGGTATATAAATATTTATATACCCTTTTTTGTTCTTATAGATAAAAGGAAAAAGAAGGAAAATGAAGAAAAAACAAGCAAAAACGAGTAAAAATCATATAAAACACCACAAAAATCCAAAAAAAATGGAAAAATTTCAATAAATTAATACATAAACTGTATACATAATTTGATTTTGGAAACAATATGTAGTATAATAACAAATAGTTCGTGCTAAAACAAAAAAATAAGGAGCGTGAATTTTATTTTTAGAAAGAAATTAAAATTAAAATATGGTACGAAAGAAAAACTAAAATATTTTAATGGAATTATAATTGCATTAGGTTTTATTCTTCAAATGGTAGTTGTAAAAGACAAACCAATGTATAGTGTAAAAATTTCTGGAACAGAAATAGGATATATACAAAATAAAGAAGCTTTAGAAGAAAAAGTAAAAGAAGCTGTTTTAGAAGAAGAAGAAAAAAATGTAGACAACATTGATGTAAAAGCAAAACCAGAATATGAGTTAAAATTTGTAAATAGAACAACAAAAACAAATGAAGAACAAATAATAGAAGTAGCTAAGCAAGATGTAGAAATTACTTATAAATATTATGAAATAGCACTAAAAAACGAACAAATTGACTCTGTAAACACAATAGAAGAGGCAGAAGAACTTATAAATAAAGTAAAAGAAGAAAATAAGGAACAAGAATTAGACTTAAGCATTATTGAAAAATATACTAAAAATGTAGAAGAAGTAAACACAAATAGTATAGAAGTCGCAAAAAATGATGTTCAAGAAAAAATTACACTAAAATTAGAAGAACAAAAGAAACAAAAAGAAGAGGAAGAACGAATCAACAGTATGCCAGAAATAAATGGAATAAAACTAGCATACCAACCAGTAAAAGGAACAATATCATCTAGATATGGTGTAAGCAGTAGAATAAGAAAATCAAACCATACAGGACTAGATATTGCAACAAAATCTGGAACACCAATTAAAGTTGTAGCAAGTGGAACAGTAACTTGTGCAAGCTATCAGGGAGCATATGGAAACTTGGTAAAAATAAGCCATGGAAATGGAGTAGAAACTTGGTATGCACATACAAGTAAAATGTATGTAACAGTAGGGCAAAAAGTAGAAGCAGGGCAAACAATTGCAGCAGTTGGCTCAACAGGAAATTCAACAGGTAGCCATCTACATTTAGAAATAAGAGTAAATGGAGAACATGTTAACCCACAAAATTATTTATATTAAAAAGATAGGATTTAGGGACGGCCCCAAAATCCTATTTTTGTATAAATGAAAATAACACTAAAAAACGTGAAAAATTCACGAAAAGCATAAATAAAAACGTGAATAAATCACGAAAATTGACAAAAATAAAAAATTATTATATAATTAACAAAAGGAAAGTGATTTATATGGAAAGAAAATTATATAAAAATTTATTAGAGTGGAAAGAAAACAAAATAAAAATGCCATATATGTTAGTAGGAGCAAGACAAACAGGAAAAACATATATATTAAAGGAATTCTGCGAAAAAGAATTTGAAAAAAATTTATATTTGAATTTAGATAGTATGGAAAAAATAAGACAAATATTTGAAAAAACTATTATACCAGAAGAAATTATAAGCAATATAGAAATATTGCTTAATATAGAGATAGATATAGATAAAACAATAATATTTTTAGATGAAATACAAGTATCAGAAAGAGCAATCAGTTCTTTAAAATATTTTTGTGAAAGCGAAAAAAATTACAAAATTGTATGTGCTGGAAGTTTACTAGGAGTAAAAATCAACAGATTTAAAAATTCATTTCCAGTAGGTAAAGTATGGATAGAATATTTATATCCAATGGATTTCGAGGAATTCTTAAAAGCAATAGGAGAAGAAAAGTTAAATGAGAAAATAAAACAAAGCTATGATAATATGGAACCATTAGTAGAGCCATTACATGAAAAAGCATTAAAATTGTATTATCAGTATATATGCATTGGTGGAATGCCAATAGTGATTAAGGAATATATAGAAAAAGAAAAAAATGTATTACAAATAAATGATGAAATTATAGAAATGATTTTAACATCATATATAGCAGATATGTCAAAATATACACAAAATACTGAAAGCATAAAAAATAACAAAATATATCAATCAATACCTGCACAATTAGGAAAAGAAAACAAGAAATTCAAATATTCGTTAGTAGAAAAATCAGCTAGAAGTAGGGAGTATGAAACATCTTTAGAATGGCTAATAGCAAGCAATATGTTAATAAAATGCAATGGAATACAGCAACCAAAATCTCCATTAAAAGCATATGTAGAAGAAAATTTTAAAATATATTTAAGTGATATTGGGTTATTAAGAAAACTAGCAAAAATCAGTAGCCAAGAGATTTTATTAAATAAAAATATGTTATATAAAGGAGTGCTTACAGAAAATTATATAGCACAGATTTTATATGCAAAAACAAAAGAAATTTATTATTGGCAATTAGGAAGTATGTATGAAGTAGACTTTTTAATTAATATAGAAGGAGATATTATTCCAATAGAGGTAAAAGCATCAGACAATGTTTCATCTAAAAGTTTAAAATATTATATTGAAAGATATAAGCCTAAATATAGCATAAGAATATCAACTAAAAATTTTGGATTTAAAAATAATATAAAATCAATACCTCTTTATAGTGCACACTTATTATAAAAAAACAAAGATGTGTCACAAATTTCACAAAAATGTGCCAAAGGAAACGTCCCCAATTGCACCTTGACAAAATTTTCTAATAATATATAATAAATGTGGTTAAAATAAAACTAATGAGGAGGAATTTTTTTATGCAAGAAATAAGTCAAGAGGAACAACAAAAAGTTCAAAACATGATAAACGAGCTTGTAGAAAAAGCTAAAGTAGCGTCAAAAGAATATTTAAAGTTAGACCAAGAAACAGTAGACAATATTACAAAAGCCATGTCAATGGCAGGTTTAGAACATCATATGGAATTAGCAAAATTAGCAGTAGAAGAAACTGGAAGAGGAATTTACGAAGACAAAATAACAAAGAATATGTTTGCAACAGAATATGTGTATCACAGTATTAAATATGAAAAAACAGTAGGAATTATCAATGAAAATGAAGAAGAAGATTATATAGAAATTGCAGAGCCAGTTGGAATTATTGCAGGTGTTACACCTGTTACAAATCCAACTTCTACAACCATGTTTAAGTCAATTATTGCAGCAAAAACTAGAAATGTTATTGTATTTGGTTTTCACCCATCTAGCCAAAAATGTAGTATGGAGGCAGCAAGAATTTTAAGAGATGCAGCAGTAAATGCTGGTGCACCAGAAAATTGTATTTTATGGATTGAAGAACCAAGTGTATTAGCAACTAGGCTACTTATGAACCATCCAGATGTAAATCTTATTTTGGCAACAGGTGGAACAGGAATGGTAAAATCAGCTTATTCTTGTGGGAAACCAGCTTTAGGTGTAGGTCCACGGAAATGTGCCATGTTATATCCATAAAAGTGCTAAATTAAAAACATCTGTAAATGATTTGGTTTTATCAAAAGCATTTGATAATGGAATGATTTGTGCTTCTGAACAAGCTGTTTTAGTTGATCGAGCAATTTATGAAGAATTTGAAAATTTAATGAAAGAAGCAAATTGTTATTTCTTAAATGAAGACGAAAAAGAAAAATTAAAACAAAGTATGTTTGAATGGAATGAAGAATATGGATTTAAGTTAAAATCTCATGTACCTGGTCAATCACCATATAAAATTGCACAAGAAGCAGGCTTTGAAGTACCAAAAGACACAAAGGTTTTAGTGGTTTATGAAGAGGGAATAGGTGATGAGTATCCATTTTCAAAAGAAAAGTTAAGCCCTGTTCTTACTTATTATATTGTAGAAAATGAAGAAGAGGGAATAGAGAAGTCTGAAAAATTGCTAGAGTTTGGAGGACTTGGACATTCAGCAGTTATCCATTCAGAGGATAGAGATGTGAACCTAAAATTTTCTGAAACAATGAAAGCTCGGAAGAATTATTGTTAATTCTCCATCAACACATGGAGCCATTGGTGATATTTACAATACCAATATGCCATCTTTAACACTTCGGATGTGGTTCATTTGGTGGAAACTCAACAACAGCAAATGTATCATCAGTAAATTTAATAAATATAAAAAGAGTTGCGAAAAGGAGAGTTAATATGCAATGGTTTAAAGTTCCAGAAAAAATATATTTTGAAGCAGGTGCAATTGCCTACTTAGAAAAAATGCCAGATATTGAAAGAGCTTTTATTGTAACAGATGAAGGCATGGTAAAATTAGGATATGTAGATAAAATTTTATATCACTTAAGAAAAAGACAACAATATGTTCATTCTGAAATATTTAGTGAAGTAGAGTCAGACCCATCTTTTGACACTATCAAAAAAGGTGTAGAGGCTATAAAATCCTTTAAACCAGATGTAATCATTGCAGTAGGTGGTGGTAGCCCAATGGATGCTGCTAAAGGAATGTGGCTATTTTACGAGCATCCAGAAGCAGATGTAGAAGGATTAAAATTAAAATTCATGGATATTAGGAAACGTACTTATAAGTTTCCAAAACTTGGAACTAAGTGCAAAATGGTAGCAATTCCAACAACATCAGGTACAGGTTCAGAGGTAACATCATTTGCAGTTATAACAGACAAAGAGAAAAATAAAAAATATCCATTAGCAGATTATGAACTAACACCAGATGTAGCAATTGTTGACCCAGACTTGGTAATGAGCCTTCCAAAATCAGTTACAGCAGACACAGGAATGGATGTTTTAACACATGCAATAGAAGCTTATGTTTCTAATATGGCATCAGATTATACAGATGGTTTAGCAGAAAAAGCAGTTGAAATTGTTATAAAGTATTTAGAGCAAGCATATGATGATGGAACAAATAAACTTGCTAGAGAAAAAATGCATAATGCAAGTACAATTGCAGGAATGGCATTTACTAATGCATTTTTAGGAATTAACCATTCTTTGGCACATAAACTAGGAGCAGAGTTCCATATGGCACATGGTAGATTAAATGCAATTATATTACCTTATGTAATAAAATATAATAGTGGAAAACCAACTAAATTTGTGTCATTCCCAAAATATGAATATTTTATAGCTGATGAAAAATATTATGAATTGGCTAAAAAAGTAGGTTTAAAGGCAGATACTAAAGAAGAGGGAATTGCAAGTTTAATTACAAAAGTACAACAAATGAATGAACATTTAGGAATTCCAAAGACTTTAAAAGATGCTGGAATTGATGAACAAGAGTTTTTAGCTAAGGTGGATATGCTTGCAGACAGAGCTTTTGAGGACCAATGTACAACAGCAAATCCAAGATTGCCTTTAGTTACAGAATTAAAACAAATTTTATTAGATAGCTATTATGGAAAAGAAATATAAAAATAAAAAATTGCTAGTAGATTATTTTGCTAGCAATTTTTTATAATTTATAGCTTATGTGTAAGTGATTATATATTTTTTATAGTTTTCCTTGCTGGGGCAGACTTTTAAATGATATTATAAGTTGTTAATTGCGATACATACTAAAAAGTCGTAGGAAAAAATTGCATAAAATTTATAAAAGTCTTTAAAATTCGCAATTTTTTGGTGTTCTAGGGAAAGGAATTACATCACGAATATTTTGCATACCAGTCAAATACATAATAGCCCTTTCAAATCCTAAACCAAACCCAGAATGATTACAACTACCATATTTTCTTAAATCTAAGTACCATTCATAGCCTTCAAGTGGCATGTCCAACTCTTTCATACGATTTAGTAATTTATCATAATCTTCTTCCCTTTGGCTACCACCAATAATCTCTCCAATACCAGGAACAAGCAAATCACTAGCAGCAACAGTTTTTCCATCTGGATTTTGCTTCATGTAAAAGGCTTTAATATCTTTTGGATAATCTGTTACAAAAACAGGTTTTTTAAAAATATTTTCACATAAATATCTTTCATGTTCTGTTTGTAAATCAACATCCCAAGAAACTTTATATTCAAAATCGTCATTGTGTTTTTCTAATTCTTTTATGGCGTCTGTGTAGCTAATTCTTACAAAGTCAGAATTAATTACATGATTTAGCCTTTCTAATAAGCCATTATCCACAAATTGATTAAAAAAGTTCATTTCTTCTTTGCAGTTATCTAGCACATATTGAAAAATATATTTAATCATATCTTCTGCTAAGTCCATATCGTCATTCAAATCTGCAAAACAAATTTCTGGTTCAACCATCCAAAATTCAGCAGCATGTTTAACAGTATTAGAATTTTCTGCACGAAAAGTAGGTCCAAAAGTATAAACATTACAAAAACTTTGTGCAAAAGTTTCAGCATTTAATTGGCCACTTACTGTTAAATGAGCTGGTTTTCCAAAAAAATCTTGTGAAAAGTCAACATTTCCATCTTCATTTTTTGGAATATCATTTAAATTAAAAGAATTTACATTAAACATTTCTCCTGCGCCTTCTGCGTCACTTCCTGTAAGAATAGGAGTATTTACATATACAAATCCTCTTTCTTGGAAAAACTTGTGAATTGCATAGGCAAGAGAACTTCTAACACGGAATACGGCATTAAATGTGTTAGTTCTAGGGCGTAGATGTGAAATAGTCCTTAAATATTCAAAAGAATGACGTTTCTTTTGAAGAGGATAACTACTGTCTGATAAACTTTCTATTTCAATATTCTTTGCTTGTATTTCAAATGGTTGTTTTGAATTTTCAGTCAATACAAGAGTTCCAGTTACTTTAATAGATGAACTTATGGTTAATTTGCAAATATCAGCAAAGTTTTCTAAATTGTCGTGAAATACAATTTGGACATTTTTAAAAAATGTTCCATCATTTAATTCAATAAAACCAAAGTTCTTAGAATCTCTTACAGTTTTTACCCAACCCTCTATGGTAATTTCTTTATTGGCAAAATTATTTGTATTTTGATATAAATTTTTTACAGTTATAGTTTTCATATATAATTTCACTCCTTTCCAAAGCATAAATTTGGTTGTAAATGTTTTCAACCTTGAGCCTTCCTATTTTTAATTTAGTCATATTATATGACACAATGTAAAAAATTGCAAGGAAAATCTTGTAACATTCTTGTAATATTTTAGAAATATTTTTGTTATAATACATTGACTTTTTATTCGTTTCGTTATATTATATTAATGTTTTAGGAAAGGAATGTGAAGAGTATGGGAGAAGTAATTGTAATAACATCTGGAAAAGGTGGAGTAGGAAAAACAACAACAACAGCAAATTTAGGTTCTAGCCTAGCAGTTGAAGGAAAAAAAGTAGCATTAATAGACACAGATATTGGACTACGTAACCTAGACGTTGTTATGGGATTAGAAAATAGAATTGTATATGACATTGTAGATGTTGTAGAAGAAAAATGCAAATTGAGACAAGCCTTAATCAAAGACAAAAGATTTAAGGAATTATATTTATTACCAGCAGCACAAACAAGGGACAAGAGTGCTGTAAACGAAGAACAAATGAGGAACCTAGTAGAAAAATTAAAAGAAGAATTTGATTATATATTAATAGATTGCCCAGCTGGAATTGAGCAAGGGTTTAAAAATGCTATTGCAGGAGCTAATCGTGCTATTGTAGTAACAACGGCAGAGATATCAGCAATAAGAGATGCAGACAGAATAATAGGCTTATTAGAATCTTCAGAAATAAAAAATCCACAATTAGTTATAAATAGAATTAGACCAAATATGGTAAAAAAAGGTGAAATGATGGACGTAGACGACATTGTGGACTTACTATCTATTGACTTAATTGGTGTTGTACCAGATGACGAATATATAATTACACAAACAAATAAAGGAGAACCAGTTATCCAAAATAAAAAAGCACCATCAGGAAAAGCTTATATAGAAATAGCAAAAAGAGTATTAGGAGAAAAAATAGAAGTAACAATTCCAGGAAGAGAAAAAGGCTTTTTTGCAAAATTGAAGCAATTATTTAAAAAATAAGCATTTGGAGGTATAAAAATTAATGTTTAACCTAATGAAACTTTTTAAAAAAGTTGGTAAAAAAGAAGAAAAAGAGAGTATAAACAATTCAAGAGATGCAGCAAAAGAAAGATTGCATTTAGTTTTAATGCAAGATAGAGCCAATGTTTCAGTAGACTTTTTAGAGTTAATGAAACAAGAAATTATAGATGTTATCAAAAAATATATTGATATAGACGAAAATGCTATTGATGTAAAGCTTACAAACCAAGAAAACGAAGATGGTACAAATGGAGCACCAGCATTATATGCAAATATTCCAATTGTCAATATAAAAAATGAGGCAAGAAAATTAGAACATAAAAGTGAAAAACAAAAACAAGAAGAGCAAAAAGAGGTAGAGCCAAAAAAGGAAAATCATAAAGAAAAAAGCAAATCAGCAAAAAAACAAAAAGCTAAGCAAGAAAACAAAAAAGAAAGTCAAAACTCACAAGATAATGAAATGACAGAAGAAAATACACAAAACAACGAGTTAAAACAAGAAATCAGAAAAGACAAAGAAGTAATAGAAAAAGAATTGCAACAAGAAATAAAAGAAAATAAAGAACAAGATGAACAAGAAGTAGATAGACAAGAAGTACAAGAAAAAATTAAAGATAGTAGTGAGCATGAAAAACAAGAAATAAATGAACAAAAAATAGTAAATCAAGAGCAAGAGAACCAAGAACAAGAAGAAAGTCAAGAAGAAAAACAAGAAAGTGAAAATATTGTAAACGAAAGATTAGCAAAAATCATAAATATTGAGAAAAAATAAAGTTTATAATCTTTTAGAGAATTTTATATTAAGAAAGTTAAAATTATAAAACAATTAAGGATTTATGATTTTGTTAAACCAAACAAAGGAAAAACTTAAAACCCAATAAATTCAATTAGAAAAAGAGTTGATTTAATGAGAAAAAGAGAATTAAAAAACATAGAGTGGAGTATAGGAATTATTGCAATTATCCTTTGCATAATAGGGCTAGTTGCTTTATTTTCAGCTACACAAGAAGCTGAATATGACGAATTTAATAAACAATGTATATGGCTTGT
The DNA here is from genome assembly GCA_950059165.1 of uncultured Clostridium sp. Taxonomy (GTDB): domain Bacteria; phylum Bacillota; class Clostridia; order TANB77; family CAG-508; genus CAG-269. Next base: position 1,507 of record CATLUC010000008.1, on the reverse strand, counting down.
TATTAGTTTAGTAATAGGTATTGTTATCATGTTAATTGATTATGAAACAATTGTAAAAATGTCACCGATTTTCTATGGTGGTTTTATAATACTACTGATTGCAGTATTATTTACAAAACCAGTTAATGGAGCTACAAGTTGGTTTGACATTGGCTTTTTCTCTTTTCAGCCAGGAGAATTTGCTAAAATATTTGTAATTTTATTTTTAACATATATTATAACAAAAATACAACAACGAGATAAAAGAAACATAAATAAACCACTTAAATTACTAATTGTATTAGTAGCACTTGCGTTGCCAGTATTACTAATTATAAAACAGCCAGACTATGGAACAGCAGCAGCATTTTTAGTAGCAATGGCATTTATGCTAATAACAGCTGGAATTGACAAAAAATACATATTTGGAATTATTATTTTAATAGTAGTATCAGTACCACTAATCTATAATTTTATATTACCAGAACATGCCAAAAAAAGAATAGACATATTCTTAAACCCAGAATCAGACCCACGTGGGTCTGGATACAATATCATTCAATCCAAGCTTGCAATTGGAGCAGGTGGATTAACAGGAATGGGGTTATTAAAAGGAAATCAAACCCAGTTAGGATTTTTATACCCTAAAACAACAGACTTTATATTTGCAGTAATTGGAGAAGAAATGGGATTTATTGTAGCAGTAACAGTTATTATTCTCTATGTCCTGTTAATAACAAAAAGCCTATATGTAGCAAAAACAGCAAAGGATGAAACAGGTTCACTAATAGCATCTGGAATTACAGGTATATTTGTATTTCACATGATTGAAAACATAGGAATGGTAATGGGATTGCTTCCAATTACAGGTGTTCCACTTCCATTTATAAGTTATGGTGGAAGTTCACTAATAACGAACTTTATAGGAATTGCCATATTATTAAACATTAGTAGTAAAAGGCAAAAAACAATATTTGTAAAATAATGTCGTGTTGGGGACGTTTCTTTTGCGACATTTTAATGTGACAATAGGGACGTTTCCTTTTTCACATTTTTGTGAAATTTGGGACACATCTTATATATGTTGTAATTTTATTATTTATAAATACTTATATATAAATAATTATTTGTATCTCGGCTCATTACATACATTAAAAAATTCTAATGAAATATATAGAGCCTCTTTATCTTATAGCAACTTTATTTGTAAGTTACTATAAGATAAAAACATTTTACACAAAATTGCTAAAGCAATTTTGGCAGGCGAACAAAGACGAGGCATGAGAAGTAATCTAAAAGGTCATAAAATTTTAATCATGCCTCTTTTGTTCTTGTAGTCCTCGTGTGCCACTCGACGTGAACATTACTCCATATATTTCAAAGAATTTTTAAATGTATTCCAATCACATTCGATACTGCATAATATTTATATATAAGTATTTGCAAAACAATTGAAAAAATTAGAATCAGAAGATGTGTCCCCAATTTCACAAAAATGTGCAAAAAGAAACGTCCCCAATGTCACACA